>NZ_JBBOBR010000001.1:4190000-4229512 GCF_038002165.1 Cytobacillus sp. FSL H8-0458
GAAACTTAATTTTTAAAAATTACAAGGCCAAATAAAAAAATGACCGCGGGAAGCAGTCATTTTAATACCTCATCAATAAATAGCTGGCGGTTTTTCTCTAAATGAATAATATCGCCAGTTTCTTTGAGCTTCACAAGAGGCCTCGTTGGTGATTTATCTTCTATAAAAAGGATTTCAGCAGTCTGGCCATCCGAGAGCTTCACCAGGCTGCCAATGGAAAAGGTCATGATGCCGGACCCCAGCGCATGGATGGATGGAATATCAAATTTGCCGAAACTGTCCTGTATCAGCATTTCAAGCACTTTAAACGGGGATTGCTTCCTTCTGTAGAGCCTTTGTGAAGTCATGGCATGAAATGCATCCGCTACAGCAATGATTCGTCCAGCCTGATTGATTTTGCTGCTTTGTTCTCCAAACGGGTAACCGCTGCCGTCCAGCCGCTCGTGATGCTGAATGATGCCGATCTTAGTGCTTTCTCTTAACAAAGAGATATTTTGAACCATTTTAAAGCTGAGGGTCGAATGCTTTTTAATTTCTTCAAATTCTTCGGAGTTTAATGTAGTGCTTTTGTGCAGAATGGATGGGTTTATTTTCGCCATGCCAGCATCAGCCAGGCACCCTCCCAGGGCAAGCTGCACAACCTCTCCCTTGTTTAAATTCAGTTTTTTTCCTATAAAGGCGCTGATCATTCCCACAGCAACTGAATGCTGGTATAAATAATCTTCATTTGTAGAAAGATGATGCAGGGAAAAGATGCCGGAGGGGTTTTTCTCTAGTTTTTCAATCAGCGGAACCATGATGTTTCTAATTTTTGCGATATCTACCGGAAGGCCTGATTGCCAGGATATAAATTCCCTTTTGAAATGTTGAACGCCTTTCAGGAATGTATCAATATAACTAGATTCCGTAACTTCTTCGGTTTCTTCCACGTTTCCGGCAGAAGCTAATGACGTTCCGCTAACCATGGTAGTTTCAACTTCTGCTTCCTCAATCAGGAATATTTTCATAATATCCAGCAGTTCCTTCGTCAGCACTGTTTTTCGGCTGATAATAGGGCGATTCGTCAAGCTGAAAACATCTTCAGATAAAATACAGCCTTCTCTTAATTCCTGTATGGGTACACGCACTGTTTCCACACTCCAAATATGAGTCTTTTTTACCATTTTACATTATTTGGACAAAAAAAAGGAACACAAATCTGTGTTCCTCAAAATTTATCGCAGTTATTCTTCGCTATTATCGCCAGTTACTTCTTCTTCTGGAAGTGAATCGGCATCTTCAAGAGGCTTTGTTAATTCTTCATCATCTTTTTCCTCTTCTTTTTCAACTCTGGCTACAGTCGATACTGCTTCGCCTGCCTCTTCATTTATGCGGATGAGTCTGACACCCTGCGTGTTTCTTCCCATGGTGGAAATATCACTTACTGCCATACGGATCAGTACACCGCCTGTTGTTATAAGCATAACGTCTTCTTCCCCTGTGACAGCTTTCATCGAAACAAGGCTTCCGTTCTTATCAGTGATATTGCAGGTCTTGATTCCTTTACCGCCTCTGCCCTGAACACGGTATTCTTCGGCTGGAGTACGTTTTCCATAGCCGTTTTTGGTTACAATCAGGACTTGGCTGTCATCCTCAAGAACTTCCATGCCAACGACTTCATCACCACTGCTTAAGTTAATTCCCTTAACACCAGTTGCCGTTCTTCCCATCGAACGAACATCCTCTTCAGGGAATCGGATCAGCATGCCATGGCTGGTTCCTATAATGATTTCCTTGCTGCCATCTGTGAGACGCACTGAAATTAATTCATCATCTTCACGCAGATTTAAAGCAATTAAGCCATTATTGCGGATATTGGCAAAGGATGATAATGGTGAACGCTTGGAAATTCCCTGTTTAGTAGTAAAGAACAGGAACCAATCATCGGCAAATTCTTCAACAGGAATTATCGCATTTACCCATTCATCTTTGTCCACTCCAAGGAGGTTAATGATAGGAATTCCTTTCGCAGTACGGCTGAATTCAGGAATTTCGTATCCTTTAGCACGATACACTTTTCCTTTATTCGTAAAGAACAGGATGGTATCGTGAGTGGAAGTGGTAATGAGGTGTTCGACAAAGTCATCCTCATTGGTTCCCATTCCCTGAATTCCGCGCCCTCCGCGTTTTTGGGCACGGTAAGTCGAGACAGGAAGACGTTTGATGTATCCCTTATGTGTTAGTGTAAGAACAATATTCTCGCGTGGGATCAGGTCTTCGTCTTCAATTTGTTCGATTCCGCCGGCTACGATTTCTGTCCGGCGCTTATCGTTGAATCTCTCTTTGACTTCAATTAATTCTTCACGGATAATATCCAATAACTTTTCTTCATCCGCTAAGATAGCTTTCAATTCAGCAATCAATGCCAGAAGACTTGAATATTCATCTTCAATCTTTTCGCGCTCCAAGCCTGTCAGACGCTGCAGACGCATGTCAAGGATGGCCTGAGCCTGTTTTTCGGAAAGATTGAATTTGGTCATTAAGCCTTCTCGTGCAATATCCGTTGTCTGAGAACTTCGGATCAGATTAATAACCTCATCAAGATGATCAAGCGCTATCCTTAATCCTTCCAAAATATGTGCGCGTGCTTCTGCTTTTCTTAACTCAAATTGTGTCCGCCGGCGAATAACAACCTTTTGGTGTTCTAAATAATATTCAAGGCACTGCTTTAAATTCAGAACCTTAGGCTGTCCATTCACCAATGCCAGAAGATTAATTCCAAAGCTTGTCTGAAGGGCAGTTTGTTTGTAGAGATTGTTTAATAATACACTTGCATTTGCGTCTCTTCTGACTTCAATGACAATTCGCATTCCGTTACGGTCAGATTCATCACGGAGATCGGTAATACCGTCAATTTTTTTATCTCTGACGAGTTCCGCAATTTTTTCAATCAGCTTTGCTTTGTTAACCTGATATGGAATTTCATGTACAATAATGACCTCTTTGCCATTAGCCTTTTCTTCAACCTCTACTTTAGCACGCAAAGTGATCGAACCGCGGCCAGTTTCATAGGCTTTGCGGATTCCGCTTCTTCCTAAAATCATTCCGGCTGTCGGAAAGTCCGGCCCAGGGATAATATCCATTAGTTCCGGAATGGTCATTTCAGGGTCTTTACTTATGGCTAAAACCCCATCAATCACTTCACCAAGCTGGTGTGGAGGAATATTAGTGGCCATCCCGACAGCAATTCCTGAAGTTCCGTTGACCAGTAAATTAGGGAAACGGGCAGGCAGTACAACCGGCTCCTTTTCTTCCCCATCATAGTTATCCTGATAATCAATGGTATCTTTATTGATATCCCGTAAAAGCTCCATTGATATTTTGGACATACGAGCTTCTGTATAACGCATGGCAGCTGCAGAATCGCCATCCACTGAACCGAAGTTGCCATGTCCGTCAACCAGCATGTATCGATAGTTAAAGTCCTGCGCCATACGCACCATTGTTTCATAGACAGCAGAGTCTCCGTGCGGATGATACTTACCAATTACATCTCCGACGATACGTGCTGATTTTTTATAAGGCTTATCTGAATGCATACCGAGATCATGCATTGCATACAGAATGCGGCGATGCACTGGCTTTAAGCCATCACGCACATCCGGAAGGGCACGTGAAACAATTACGCTCATCGCGTAGTCCAGGAATGATGAACGCATTTCCTGGCTAATGTTAATTTCTTTTATTTGGGACCTTGGCGTATCAGCCATATAAAGAACCTCCCTTTTTAAGGGACTTGGAATTTACCCATAGCCTCTTAATTTGTAAAACATTTATTGGATTATCGCAAAGTTATACTCAGAAAGTGACGCTTTCTTATGTAAAAGCAGGATAGTCATCCTATCCTGTCTTTTGATCATATATCTAGGTTTTTTACATATTGGGCGTTTTCTTCAATAAAGTTTCGGCGTGGTTCCACTTTATCGCCCATTAATATTTCAAACGTTTCATCTGCTTCAATGGCATCTTCAAGGCTCACCTGAAGCAGTGTTCTTGTTTCGGGATTCATCGTTGTCTCCCACAGCTGGCCCGGATTCATTTCGCCAAGACCTTTATAGCGCTGAACATTCGGCTTTGGCTGGCTGGAAAGGGTGCTCATTACTTCTTCAAGCTGGCGTTCATTGTAGGCATATTCAATCTTCTTGCCCTGCTGTATTTTATACAGCGGCGGCTGCGCAATGTAAATATAGCCCGCTTCTAAAATTTGTCTCATATAACGGTAGAAGAAGGTTAATAATAATGTTCGAATATGGGCTCCATCCACATCGGCATCCGTCATGATCACAATCTTATGATATCTGGCTTTTGCAATATCAAAATCTTCGCCAATCCCTGTACCGGCTGCAGTAATCATAGCCCGCACTTCATTGTTGGAAAGAATTCGATCCAGCCGGGCTTTTTCAACGTTAAGGATTTTCCCTCTTAATGGCAGGATTGCCTGGAAGTGACGGTCACGTCCCTGTTTGGCTGAGCCGCCGGCAGAGTCACCCTCAACGATGTAAAGTTCCGATATGGAAGCATCTTTAGATGAGCAGTCGGCCAGTTTCCCCGGCAGGCTTGATACTTCCAAAGCACTCTTCCTTCTGGTCAGTTCACGGGCTTTCTTAGCTGCCAGTCTGGCACGTGCGGCCATTAATCCCTTTTCGACAATTTTCTTGGCTACCGATGGATTTTCCAGCAGGAACTTCTCAAGAGCTTCCGCAAAAATCGTATCAGTTGCAGTACGCACCTCTGAATTGCCAAGCTTCGTTTTAGTCTGTCCTTCAAACTGCGGGTCTGGATGCTTAACAGATACAATCGCCGTTAAACCTTCACGGACGTCTTCCCCAGAAAGGTTAGCATCATTATCTTTGAATAAACCGCTTTTTCTGGCGTAATCATTAATGACTCTTGTTAAAGCGGTTTTAAATCCTGATTCATGTGTTCCGCCTTCATACGTATTAATGTTATTGGCAAAAGAATAAATATTGCTTGTGAAGCCATCATTATACTGAATGGAGACTTCGACTGTGATGCCCTCGCGTTCTCCCTCGATATAAATCGGTTCTTCATGGAGAACTTCTTTCGTTCTATTCAAATGTTCAACGTACGATTTAATGCCGCCCTCGTACATATATTCATTTTTCTTATTTTCCTCACGTTTATCTTCGATCGTGATGGTTAATCCTCTATTCAGGAAAGCCAGCTCACGAATGCGGTTTGCAAGTGTTTCATAATCATATTCAAGCGTTTCAGTGAAGATTTCACTGTCAGGCTTAAAGTGGATTGTAGTTCCTGTGTGATCTGTTTCCCCAATTACTTCAAGATCAGCACTTGGAACGCCGCGCTCAAATTTCTGATAATGTTTCTTGCCATCACGATGAACAAATACTTCAAGTACAGTTGATAGCGCATTAACTACAGAAGCACCAACACCATGCAGACCTCCGGAAACCTTGTATCCGCCGCCTCCGAACTTACCGCCTGCATGAAGAACCGTCATAATGACTTCGACTGCCGGGCGCCCCATTTTTTCATGAATTCCGACTGGTATACCACGTCCGTTATCCACTACCGTAATACTATTATCCTTTTCGATAATCACATTAATTTCAGAACAATAGCCTGCCAGTGCTTCATCTATACTATTATCGACTATTTCCCAAACAAGATGGTGAAGCCCTTTGGCACTTGTTGAACCGATATACATTCCCGGACGCTTCCGAACCGCTTCCAGACCTTCCAGTACCTGTATCTGATTCTCATCATAGGATTGTTCCTGCACTGCCTTTTGCTCCATTGCCACATCGGTCACCTGCACTTTCTATTTCACTAATCTATAAAAAAGCCTGGCATTTGAAATGAGCCAAACTATAATTTTCACCTGACTTGCCTCTTCCCCTAATGGATCCGGCAGGCCTTTAAAATTCATGAACACTTAATTTATGGGAGCGTTTTTTTAACGTACCTGAGGATAGCGGAGAAAAATAGATCTTTTCTGTTGTGACGACCACAGATTTATAGGAACCCTTCGCGAGGTTCACAACTGACTCCTCCCGGCGCTCCTTATGCTCTTTTGCATACTCGGAAGCAAGGACTGTTTCTTTATCAATAATAGCGACAATATCCCTTGCCCGGACCAGCACATCTTCACCTATATGGATGTACATGCGATCACCTCACTGAATCTTCTTGATTCTCCCTGACTCCACACTGAACGCTGCTGCTTCTTTAAGTGTCTGGTGGTCTATTCCATCAACGCTTGTTGTAGTGACAAACGTCTGCACTTTTCCCTGAATGGTATTCAATAAATGGGATTGGCGATAATCATCCAATTCCGAGAGGACGTCATCCAGCAGCAGAATGGGATATTCTCCAATCTCAGAATGGATCAGTTCGATTTCAGCAAGCTTTACTGATAGAGCCGTCGTTCTTTGCTGGCCCTGTGAACCGAATGTCTGCACATCGCGCCCATTCACATGAAAAATCAGGTCATCGCGATGCGGCCCAAACATAGTGACGCCGCGGTCTATTTCCCTGTTTTTCACTTTTTCAAATTTATCCTGGTATACTTTAACCATTTTCGACAAATCTTGTTCTTCTGATACCTCAGCAGAAGGCTTGTACTCAATTTTCAAGGTCTCAAGCCCTCTTGAGATCCCCTCATGGATCGGCTGTGCCCAATTCTCGAGGAGTCTGAGGAACTCGTAACGCTTTGAAACAATCTTTGCAGCCATTTCAATGAATTGCTCTGTTAAAATCTCAAGCATGGTATGGTCAGTCTGCTTTTTAATCTGAAGCATTTTCAGATAGTGGTTGCGCTGCTGGAGGATTTTCTGATACTGGCTGATATCATGCAAATAGACAGGTGAAACCTGCCCAATCTCCATATCAATAAAACGACGCCTTACTTGAGGGCTCCCTTTCACAAGATGGAGATCTTCAGGCGCGAACATCACAACATTCATATTGCCGACATACTGGCTTAATTTCTGCTGCTCTATATGATTGCATTTGGCTTTTTTGCCTTTTTTGCTGATGACTAATTGCATGGGCAGGGATCCTTGCCTTTTTTGGACCCTTCCCTCTATTTTAGCATATTCCTGATCCCAGCGAATAAGATCTTTGTCATTTGATGTCCGATGGGACTTTGCCATTGCCAGCACATAGATCGATTCCATGACATTTGTCTTTCCCTGGGCATTCTCTCCCAAAATTACATTCACTTTATTTTCGAAATTGACTTCAAGCTCTTCGTAATTCCGGTAATTTTTTAACAGCAACTGCTCTATATGCATAGACGCTACATCCTTTTAGGTTTTAACGCTGAGAACAGCGGGCTAGACGATCGTAAATTCACCCACATCCGGAATTTCAATTTTATCCCCGGTTCTTAGCTTTCTTCCCCGTCTTTGATCCTGTTCCCCATTCACGAAGACTTCGTATTCACTCAGGAACCATTTGGCCATTCCGCCTGTTTGTATCACATCAGCGGCTTTTAAAAATTGGCCCAGCGTAATATATTCTGTATCAATTTGAATTTCCGTCATATTTTCACTCTTTCCCATTGTTCGACTTCCAGTGCTGCAGTTTTTTCTGCACTTTGGCAAAACAATTTCAGAATGGTATCTAATATTCTATTTTACTAAATAAATCTCAGATACACAAAGAAAAGTCGCCTGCAGCCCGTTATTTTCATTATTCCCCTGCTCTTGGACAGTATTCAGCGGTAAAAAAGTAAGCCGCCGGCACAGCCGGCAGCTTTTTCTTAAAATGATAAGAAAGTCTTAATATGTTCTAACTGGCAGAATCAATTGCAGTATTGATTCATCGTTTAACGGTTTGATGATGAATGGTCTCATGGCGCCGGTGAAGCTGATTGTAATTTCAGAGCCTTCCAGCGCTTTTAGGGCATCCATCATGAATTTCGCGCTGAAGGAGATTTTTAATTCTTCGCCTTCTACGGATTTGCTCTGCACTTCTTCGACTACTTTCCCGACTTCAGGAGTGTTGGATGAAATTTCGATTACTCCGCCATCAATTGTAGAAAGCTTGACCACATTGTTACGGCCTTCTTTTGCTAGTAAAGAGGCACGGTCAATGGCCTGCAGGAATTCTTTTGTATTGACGACCACATCTGTTTTACTGTCTGAAGGGATCAGCCTGGATGTATCAGGGTAATTTCCTTCGAGCAGCCTTGAGAAGAACAGCAGATGCTCAGCTTTAAAGAGAACCTGGTTTTCAGTAATAACGATATCAATTAAATCATTGTTGTCATCAAGAATTTTGCTTAATTCACTTAAGCTTTTCCCCGGAATGACCACATTGTAGCTTTCGCTGGCAGTTGTTTCGATTTGCGCTTTTCTTAATGCCAGTCTGTGGCTATCTGTTGCAATACAGGTTAATGTCCCGTTTTCCACCTTCCAGTTTACACCTGTCAAGATAGGGCGTGTTTCTGAGGTGGACACTGCGAAAACGGTTTGGCGAACCATTGCTTTTAATAGGTCCGTAGGGATTTTAAACATTTTTTCTTCTTCAATTTGAGGCAGGTGCGGATATTCCTCAGCATCCAGGCCATTAAGATTGAACTCGGATTTACCTGAGCGGATGACTGTCTGCAAATGGTTTTCCACGCTTATCTCCACACTGTCAGTCGGAAGCTTTTTAACGATTTCACTGAAGAACTTAGCTTGGAGCACGATGGCACCAGGCTGTTTGATCTCGACAATTTCATTTCCGTCTTCTTCTTTAGGAATAAATGATTCAATGGAAATATCAGAGTCGCTTCCCGTTAATGTAACTCCTTCTTCTGAAGCAACAATTTTAATCCCCGTTAAGATGGGAATAGTGGTTCTGCTTGTTACAGCTTTCATAACATCCTGGACGCTTTGGACCAACTGGTCGCGCTGGATTATAAATTTCATTTTTTAAATCCTCCAAGCATATTTTAATGGCGTATTGAATATATATATTTTTTATAAAAAAATAGTAGAAGTACTAGTAGGGCCTGTTAGTATGTGGATAACTGCATTTTTTGAAAGGAAACACAGCCTATCCACATGTGGACAGACTGTGTGTAAGTTAGGTCGAGTTATACACATTATACCTTGAGAATTTCATTGATTTCTTTCAGCTGCTTTTCAAATTGCGAATCGGACTGAAGCATCTTTGAAATTTTTTCATGAGCATGAATGACGGTCGTATGGTCCCTTCCGCCAAATTCCTCTCCTATTTTAGGCAGAGAAAAGTCGGTTAATTCCCTTGACAGGTACATGGCGATCTGACGGGGGAATGCGACAGACTTTGTCCGTTTCTTCGCCTTAAAATCCTCAAGCTTTACATTAAAATGTTCCCCAACCACCCTTTGAATTTCATGGATGGTAATGACCTTTGGCTTGGAGCTTGGAATAATATCCTTTAAAGCTTCTGCTGCAAGGTCGGCATTAATATCTTTATTTATTAAAGAGGAGTAAGCTACTACACGAATCAGAGCACCCTCAAGCTCACGGATGTTGGAATCAATCTGATTGGCAATGTAGAGCATAACCTCATTAGGAATATCAAGTCCCTCCGCTTTGGCCTTTTTGCGCAGAATGGCTATACGCGTTTCAAGGTCGGGAGGCGTAATATCAGTAATTAGTCCCCATTCAAATCTGGAGCGGAGGCGGTCTTCCAGAGTCGGTATTTCTTTCGGAGGACGGTCACTTGAGATAATGATCTGCTTGCTTTCCTCATGCAATGTATTAAAAGTATGGAAAAATTCCTCCTGCGTCTGTTCTTTTCCAGCCAAAAACTGAATATCATCGATAAGAAGAACATCCACATTTCGATATTTATCGCGGAAATCGCCCGCTTTGTTATCTCGGATCGAGTTAATAAATTCATTGGTAAATTTCTCGGAAGATAAGTATACGACTTTAGCTGATGGGTTATGATCTAAAACATAATGGCCGATTGCGTGCATAAGGTGAGTTTTTCCGAGTCCAACTCCCCCGTAAATAAATAAAGGATTGTATGCCTTCGCCGGTGCCTCTGCTACAGCAAGTGATGCTGCATGGGCGAAGCGGTTTCCGGATCCGATGACAAACGTGTCGAATGTATACTTCGGGTTCAGCATTGTTAAAGGCAGTTCCGGCTGTTCTTCCTCCGGCTTTTTCTTTTTTGGCGGAAGAGGAAGATCGACTTCTTCTTCACTCTGATTTTGCGGAATGATGAATTTCACTCCTAATTCTTCACCGGTAATGTCATAAAGAATTCCGGAGATCAGCTGGGAATAACGCTCCTCAAGCCAGTCACGGGCAAACTCATTCGGGGCCTTAACGACTAAAGTGTCTCCCTGCAGAGAATGCGCCTTTGTCGATTTCAGCCATGTATCAAAACTGGGCTTGCTGATTTTTTTCTCGATATTGGCCAGAGCATTATTCCAAAGATCCGCAATGTTTTCCAATGATATCCCTCCTTTTCCATTTAAATTTGATATTTACATTACCTTCAAGCTCCGGTGCCTTTCGGTGGACACCTCTGCTTTTTCTTTGTTTCTTGCCACAAAAACGATAGGTTATACACGCTGTATAACCCGAAGTTTATAAATATACGAAACTGTTTATGTGGAAAATCATATAATAAGGAAGTAAAGGGGAATTTCGACAGTATCCACTGTCTGTGGACAAACTTTTACAAACCCCTTGGATAACCTGTCCACATGTTATCCACAATCTGTGGATAATGAAGATATGCACAATGATTTATTAAGTGTGAAAACACAATTATGATAACAGATAATGCTTTGGTCTGCAATGCTTTTTAAACCCTTATCCACAACATACCCATCCCTGTTCATAAAAATTGTCCACAGCCCCTGGTTGTGTGAAAAACCTGTCAATATGTGATGTGGATAATAAAAAACTTGTCGAAAATTTATCCACAGCCCTTTTTTGGGGGCGAATTCTATTCAAAGGGACTTGGAATGCATTTGCCCTTTTTAGTGGACGGATCATCCTGAGTCCGGGAAAAATTTGCAGTCTCTAAGAAAAGCTTTTACAATGGACAAATGAGAAAAACGTGGAAAAATGAAATTTTAGGATGACATTCAGGCGAAAAGAAGGTAAACTTTCTGAGTGGGTTCTTTCAGATATGCAAAAAGAGAAAGAGCAGCAAAGAATTTTTTTATATTGTCGTACGTTGTTTTTTATATAAATCTCAACTGCTGAGTTGATTGGAGCGGAGGGTACTTGATCCTCGAAAATGCTTTCGCATTTTCTTCGTGCGGTGTTGATTCAAGGATGATTATTCAATGTCCTGCGGGAAGTGAGGGATCGAGAGACCCCGCAGGCGAAGCCGAGGAGGCTCTCGTTACTCCCCGCGGGTTCGCTGCGTGCCCGCAGCGGAAATCAACGGACTAACCTTATAAGAAAAACAATTTATGAAAGAAAGAGCCAAAACGAATATTTTTGCCATTGAAGGCAGATTGACTTATATGCATAGTTGACAATTTTCTAGTTACATCTATATAATTAGAAAGACTGTCTTTAACAGCAATTCCTCAGGGAGGTGTCATATATGAAAAGAACTTATCAACCAAACAAGCGTAAAAGAAGCAAGGTTCATGGTTTCCGCAGCCGCATGAGCTCTCCGAACGGACGTAACGTTCTAGCTCGCCGCCGCCGCAAAGGAAGAAAAGTATTATCTGCTTAGGCCACTGAAACGTCAGTGGTCTTTTTTTCCATGTAAAGATAAATGTCCAAGTTAGATAATTGTCCAGCTCCAGCGCCAGCCCCCTCATGATGCAGGGGGTGACCAGGGCGCTAGCGCTTTTCGAAATAGGTGATGACATGAAAAAAGAGTTCCGTGTAAAAAAGAATAAAGAATTTCAAGAGGCCTTTAAAAAGGGAAAGTCATTCGCCAACCGCCAATTTGTCGTTTACATCTTGAGAAAAGAGGAGCAGAACCATTTTCGCATCGGGCTTTCTGTCAGCAAAAAAATTGGCAATGCCGTCATGAGGAACCAGATCAAAAGGTATGTCCGCCAGGCGTTTTTAGAACTGGAGGAAGAAATAAAGCCGCAATATGATCTGATCGTCATTGCGAGGAAACCGGTGGCAGAAATGGATTTTCATGAAGTGAAAAAGAGTCTGATCCATGTATTGAAGGTTTCGCGGGTTTTGAATAAACCCGGACTTGGAAATACTAAAAACTAATAATCGTTATCTATCTTTATTATGAAGCACTTCATTTTAAAAGATGTTAAAATAGGATACATATGAGCGTGTCCCTCTGACCGGGGGATGAGCAAATGAAATTTATCAGGAGCAATTAAGGAGGAAAAAACGGTTGAAGAAACGAATATTCCTACTAATCGGTTTAGTGTTTGTGATGGCCCTTTTATCGGGCTGTACAGAAATCAACCAGCCGATTACGTCTGAAAGCAAAGGCTTTTGGAACGAGTATATTGTCTACCCGCTTTCGCTGTTTATTATTAAGGTAGCGGAATTTGCAGGCGGCAGCTATGGACTATCGATCATTATTGTGACGATCATTATCCGTCTGGTGATCCTGCCATTAATGATTAAACAAACGAGAAGTTCTAAAGCAATGCAGGCGATTCAGCCAGAAATGCAGAAGCTTCGTGAAAAATACAGCTCGAAAGACCAGAAAACCCAGCAAAAGCTGCAGCAGGAAACAATGGCTTTATTCCAAAAGCACGGCGTTAACCCGCTTGCAGGATGTTTCCCGCTAGTGATTCAAATGCCGATCCTGATCGGTTTCTACCATGCGATTACGCGTACGCGCGAAATTGCAAACCATAATTTCCTTTGGTTTGACCTTGGTTCTCCGGATCCAATTTACTTATTGCCTTTAATTGCAGGTGTGACAACATTCATTCAGCAGAAAATGATGATGGCCGGCACTCAGCACACAGGGCAAATGGCTGCACAAATGAAAATGATGCTTTATCTAATGCCGATTATGATCGTTGTTTTTGCCATTAACTTCCCGGCAGCTCTTTCTTTATACTGGGTAGTGGGTAATATCTTCATGATCATTCAAACATATTTCATTAAAGGTCCGGACCTGAAAGCTGCAGCGGCCGGAAATGCAGGAGGAGCCAAAAAGTGAAACAAGTAACTGCTACAGGACAGACCGTCAAGGAAGCAGTAGAGTCAGCTTTAGCTCAATTAAACACAACAGAAGACCGCATAGAGATTACTATTGTTGATGAAGGTAAAAAAGGCGTTTTCGGGATTTTTGGATCCCGGCCGGCCGTGGTGAAAGCTGTGAAAAAGCCTGATCCGATTGAGGAAGCGGAAAAATTCCTCAAAGATGTCAGTGCAAAAATGGGCGTGCCCATCGAAATTGAAACATTACGGGAAGGAAAAAATGTTCAATTTATCTTATCCGGCGAAAAGATTGCTCTTTTAATCGGAAAAAGAGGGCAAACGCTCAATTCCCTCCAGTATTTGACACAGCTGGTCATCAACCGCTATGCCGAGCAGTACTTAAATGTGGTGGTCGATGCAGAGGATTACCGGAAAAGACGCCAGGATACCCTGATTCAACTGGCTGAAAGGCTTGCTCAAAAAGCTTTGAAGACGGGAAAAGAAATTGCGCTGGAGCCAATGCCTTCCTATGAACGCAAAGTGATCCATACCGCTCTCGTAAATAATAAACGAATCAAAACCTATTCAGATGGCAATGACCCGCACCGCCATATCGTCATTGCACCAGCCAGAACCAGATAACCGGAAAAGCGGAAGCGCCAGTTATCCTGTTCAAATCAAAATCCCAATCCATTCCGGATTGGGATTTTTTTGTCGTTCTTTGTCAATGCCCTGCAAATTATTAAATCTCGGCTGGTTTTATTGTTATTCACATGTGGATAAGTTAAAATAGAGCATATTAATTATGAGACGTGTGGATAAATTTTTCGCTGGCTGATGCAAATTCGGATGTTGATAAGTTTCTTGCTGAACTGATGGACAAGCCGGAAATGCGGGCTGATATGCTTTTCTAAAAAAAAGCCATGTGATATTCTATTAATTTGGGGAATCGATAATATTATTCATTTTTTATATAGATCGATGAAGTAGGAAAAGAGAGGTGAATGAATTGGAATTCGATACAATCGCTGCGATATCCACTCCAATGGGAGAAGGAGCCATTGCCATTGTCCGCCTGAGCGGGGATCAGGCATTTGACATTGCGGACACTCTGTTCAGAGGAGTAGGAGGCAAGCGCCTGAAAAATGTGGCGTCCCATACCATTCATTATGGGCATATTGTTGATCCGAAAACCGAACAGATTGCTGAAGAAGTAATGGTTTCAGCCATGAAGGGACCAAAAACTTTTACGAAGGAAGATGTCATCGAAATCAACTGCCATGGCGGACTGGTTTCCGTGAATCGCGTGCTGCAGCTTTTGCTGAATAATGGTGCACGGCTGGCAGAGCCGGGTGAATTTACAAAGCGTGCTTTCTTGAACGGACGGATTGATTTATCACAGGCAGAAGCGGTCATGGATCTGATTCGCGCCAAGACGGACCGGGCTATGAACGTGGCACTTGGCCAGATGGAAGGAAGGCTGTCAAAGCTTATTCAGAAGCTTCGGCAGGAAATTTTGGAGATCCTGGCTCACGTGGAAGTTAATATTGACTATCCGGAATACGATGATGTCGAGGAAATGACCCATCATATGCTGATGGAGAAGGCTTCCTATGTAAAAAAAGAAATCGAAAAGCTCCTTCAAACCTCACAGCAGGGGAAAATACTGCGTGAAGGACTTTCCACGGTTATCGTCGGACGGCCAAACGTTGGGAAATCATCCTTATTGAATAGCCTTGTTCACGAAAATAAGGCGATTGTGACTGATATACCGGGCACCACCCGTGATGTTATTGAAGAATATGTGAATGTCAGAGGAGTGCCGCTCCGTCTGGTGGATACAGCCGGCATTCGCGAAACGGAAGATATCGTAGAACGGATCGGTGTCGAAAAATCGAGGCAGGTATTAAAGGAAGCAGATTTAATTTTGCTCGTGCTCAATTACTCGGATGAATTGACGTGTGAGGACGAAAATATATTTAAAGCGGTCGAAGGCATGGATGTTATTGTGATTGTCAATAAAACCGACCTTGATCAAAAAATCGACATGAATCGTGTCCGTGAGCTTTCGAAGCATCATAAACTGGTTACAACCTCTTTATTAGAGGACCAGGGAGTCGACGATCTTGAGGAAGCCATTGCCTCTTTATTCTTTGCAGGCTCCATCGAAGCCGGGGATATGACGTATGTATCCAATACCCGCCATATTGCCTTATTGAATCAGGCGCAAAATGCCATTGAAGAAGCGATGCAGGGTGTTGAGATGGGAACCCCGATTGATATTGTGCAGATTGATTTGACCAGAACATGGGAGCTGCTTGGTGAAATTATTGGCGACAGCGTCCATGAAAGCCTGATCGACCAGTTATTCTCGCAGTTCTGTTTAGGAAAATAGATGATTTAAGCAGGCTGTGTCAGCTGACGCAGCGGAAATAGATTTTTTAACTTTTGCAATCGGCCGGTTCAGCCTCTGTTGAGCCTTGGTCTGTGCTTGCCTGATTGCAGCAAAGGAGGCCGCATCATGACATATGAAGCTGGCAGTTATGATGTCATTGTAGTCGGAGCCGGACACGCGGGTGTGGAAGCAGGCCTTGCTTCGGCCCGCCTCGGCGCAAAGACACTAATGATTACAATCAACCTGGATATGGTAGCCTTTATGCCATGCAACCCTTCAGTCGGGGGACCTGCAAAAGGAATCGTCGTAAGGGAAATCGATGCCCTTGGCGGAGAAATGGGCAAGAATATTGATAAAACCCATATTCAGATGCGTATGCTGAACACAGGAAAAGGCCCTGCCGTACGTGCATTAAGAGCACAGGCCGATAAGTTCACATATCAGCATGAAATGAAAAAAACACTGGAAAATGAACGGAACCTGACGCTTATTCAGGGGATGGTTGAACGTCTGATTGTCGAACATGGAGAATGCAGGGGCGTCGTCACCCAGACAGGTGCCGTGTATCATTCAAAAGCGGTCGTCATTACGACCGGAACCTTCTTAAGAGGGGAAATCATCCTTGGTGAACTGAAGTACTCAAGCGGCCCTAATAACCAGCAGCCATCCATTAAGCTTTCAGAGCATCTGCAGGAGCTGGGCTTTGATCTGGTCCGTTTTAAAACTGGAACGCCGCCGCGCGTCAACAGTCATACCATTGATTACAGCAAAACGGAAATCCAGCCTGGTGATGATGTGCCAAGAGCTTTTTCCTATGAAACGACCAAGTATATTACAGACCAGCTCCCATGCTGGCTGACGTATACCAATGAAGAAACGCATACATTGATCGACAATAATCTTCATCGCTCGCCAATGTACTCCGGCATGATCAAAGGAACTGGTCCTCGCTATTGCCCGTCAATTGAAGATAAGGTTGTCCGTTTTAACGATAAACCGCGCCATCAGATCTTCCTGGAGCCAGAAGGCCGCAATACTCAGGAAGTATACGTGCAGGGGCTTTCAACAAGCTTGCCTGAGGATGTGCAGCAGCAGATTCTCAGAACTATACCTGGACTTGAAAAGGTGCAGATGATGCGTGCCGGCTATGCGATTGAATATGATTCCATCGTCCCAACGCAATTATGGCCGACATTGGAAACCAAAAAGGTGAAAAATCTCTACACGGCCGGCCAGATCAACGGGACATCCGGCTATGAAGAAGCTGCCGGACAAGGATTAATGGCAGGCATGAATGCGGGATTGAAATCGCTGGATAAGGAAGAGGTTATTTTAAGCCGTTCAGATGCTTATATTGGCGTCCTGATTGATGACCTTGTAACCAAAGGAACGAACGAGCCTTACCGTCTATTGACTTCAAGAGCGGAATACCGTCTGCTGCTTCGCCATGATAATGCAGACCTGCGTTTAACAGAACTTGGCCGCAAAGTCGGTCTGATCAGTGAAGAACGCTATGAAAAATTCCAGCTGAAAAAGCAGGCAATTGAAGACGAGAAAGCACGTCTGCAAGGCATCATCATTAAGCCAACGTCTGACGTGCAGGAGCTGATCAAAAGCCAGGGCGGAAGCGAGCTGAAAGACGGCATCCGCGCCTCAGATCTGCTGAAGCGTCCGGAAATGACATATGAGCACATCAAACAGCTTGCTCAGGCTGAAACTGCGCTTGACCCAGATGTAACCGAGCAGGTGGAAATCCAGATCAAGTATGAGGGCTATATTGAAAAGTCCCTTCAGCAGGTAGAGCGCCTGAAGAAGATGGAAAACAAGAAGATCCCTGAAAACATTGATTATGATGATATTAACGGACTGGCTTCCGAAGCAAGACAAAAGCTGAAGGAAGTAAGGCCACTGTCTCTCGCACAGGCTTCGCGAATTTCCGGAGTTAATCCTGCAGATATCTCCATTTTGCTTGTTTATTTAGAGCAGGGGAGAATTGCACGAGTTTCAGCTGAGTAAAGAGGAAAATCCGATTATGTCTGAGAACGGAAAGGATTACTAAATGAATACCGAACAATTTACTGAAATGCTGGCGGCGAAGGGGATTGCCCTTTCGCCACAGCAATTGCAGCAATACGACACCTACTATTCCACGCTGGTGGAATGGAATGAAAAAATGAATTTAACAGCCATTACGGAAAAGGAAGATGTGTATTTAAAGCACTTCTATGACTCCATAAGCGCAGCTTTTTACTTTGATTTCAGCCAGCCGCTAAAGGTCTGTGATGTCGGTGCGGGGGCAGGCTTCCCTAGCATACCGATTAAAATTGCTTTTCCGGGTTTACATATTACGATCGTTGACTCACTTAATAAACGCATCGGTTTTCTGGAGCATCTGGCGAAGAAGCTGGAGCTTGAGAATGTCCGCTTTATCCATGACCGTGCGGAAACCTTTGGCCAGAACAAGGAATACCGTGAGTCTTTTGATGTTGTGACAGCAAGAGCTGTTGCCAGATTATCCGTTTTAAGCGAGCTGTGTTTGCCGCTGGCTAAAACAGGAGGCACATTTGTGGCCATGAAGGGCGCCAGTGCAAAGGAAGAACTGGATGCCGGCAAAAAGGCCGTCTCGGTTATGGGCGGAAAACTCGTGGATTCACACACGTTCATCCTCCCTGAGGAAGAAAGTGAGCGCAACATTTTAATCATTAAAAAAGAAAAGAGCACTCCTAAAAAGTACCCGCGGAAGCCGGGGACACCCAATAAAACACCAATTGAATAGGGTGCGCAATTTGCCATTGTATGACATAATGGTGTAAACGTTTCGATTTTTCCAGATATTTATCGCAGTCTAACGGGCAGTAAGACTCTCCTTTGTGAGAAACAGTGGAATCGAAGCAAGATTAGCGGGAGTCCAACTGCCCGTAAAGGCCCGATAAGAAGAACAAAGACTAAAAACGCCACATCCTGTGGCAACGTCTTTGTGACCCACTTCCTGTGGGCCTCAACTAACAATCAGTGGGGGATAATGCCTCCACTGATTGAAGTTTCACTTTATATTGCTGATATCCGGCAGGATTTGTCATGATGATAGAGAATATGTTATAGGGAGTTTCGTAAAGGTGGTGCAGGGTGATGAAGCATTCTTTCTCACGCTTTTTTGGCCTAGGCGAAAAGGGAGAACAAGTTACAGCGGAAAAACCAGCAGAAGAACAGCTGGATGTTGAAGACTTAAGCGACAGAGAAGAAGTTAAGAAAATTCCTATTGATCAAATCGTCCCCAACCGTTTCCAGCCAAGAACGGTATTTGATGATGAAAAAATAGAAGAGCTTTCCCGGACAATCCATACACATGGAATCATCCAGCCGATCGTCGTACGGGAATTTGAGGATGGCCAGTTTGAAATCATAGCCGGTGAGCGCAGATACCGGGCCATGAAAAAACTGGGCTGGGAAGAAGCTCCTGCTATTATCAAAAATCTTAGCGATACCGAAACGGCTTCAGTAGCTTTAATTGAAAACCTTCAAAGGGAAGAATTATCACCGATTGAAGAAGCTGTTGCCTACGGAAAACTTTTAGAGCTGCATAGCCTGACACAGGAGGCATTGGCACAGCGCCTTGGAAAAGGCCAGTCAACCGTTGCCAACAAGCTTCGGCTGCTTAAACTGCCGCAGCCTGTCCAGGATGCATTGTTAAACAAATCAATCACAGAGCGGCATGCCCGTTCGCTCATCCCGCTGAAAGACCCGGAGAAGCAGGTCGCCCTGCTGCAGGAGATTGTGGAAAAGAATTTGAATGTAAAGCAGACAGAAGACCGGGTTGTCAAAATTCTCGAACAGAAAAATCCAAAGCCGAAGCCGAAACGAAAGGCCTTCAGCAAAGATATGAGAATTGCGGTCAACACGATCAGGCAATCTCTATCCATGGTTTCTGACAGCGGCATTAATCTTGATTCGGAAGAAGAAGAATTTGATGAGTTTTATCAAATCACAATCAAGATTCCTAAAAAGAAATAATTTTTTTACGCGAAAAATAAAGCGGGGGCTCCCTGTTTTATCTTTCGCGTTTTTTTTGAAGGACGATAAAAAGACTATTAGAATCTTCTTATTTTTTACAAAAAAATTATTCTGCCCTGTTTTTCGTGATAAAATAGACTACGTGATTTAACGATACGAATGAATTCGCAGATAGATAGATTGGAATATTGATACATGAAAGCAGGTGACACTGTGGGCAAGATTATAGCCGTTGCGAACCAGAAAGGCGGAGTCGGCAAAACGACCTCTTCCGTCAATCTTGGCGCATGCCTGGCATACATAGGCAAGAAAGTGCTGCTGGTCGACATTGATCCGCAGGGCAATGCCACAAGCGGAATCGGCATTGAAAAAGCGGATGTCGATCATTGCATTTATGACGTCCTCGTGGATGATGTGGAAGCATCAAAGGTCATTAAACCCACTTCGGTAGAGAACTTATACGCCATTCCGGCAACCATTCAGCTGGCAGGCGCAGAAATTGAACTGGTGCCGACGATCTCACGGGAAGTCAGATTAAAGAGGGCTCTTGAGGAAGTAAAAGCAAACTTTGATTATGTGATTATCGACTGTCCTCCTTCCCTCGGATTACTGACGATAAATTCGCTGACCGCTTCGGATGCCGTAATCATACCCGTGCAGTGCGAGTACTATGCACTGGAAGGGCTGAGCCAGCTTCTGAACACGGTCCGCCTTGTGCAGAAGCATCTGAACCATGATTTGAAAATCGAAGGCGTTCTGCTGACCATGCTTGATGCCCGTACAAATCTTGGCATTCAGGTCATTGAAGAAGTGAAAAAGTATTTTCAGGATAAAGTCTATAAAACAATCATCCCCCGCAATGTGCGGCTGGGAGAGGCTCCGAGCCATGGAGAACCTATTATTACTTATGATCCGAAGTCACGCGGAGCTGAAGTATATTTAGAACTGGCAAAGGAAGTGGTTTCAAATGGCTAAAGGTTTAGGAAAAGGTCTGAATGCTTTTTTCAATAATGCTGAAACCGAAAGTGAAGAAACCGTACAGGAAGTAAAAATAAAGGACATTCGTCCAAACCCTTATCAGCCGCGCAAGGTATTTGAAAAGGAAGCCATCGAGGAGCTGAAGCAATCCATCCTTGAACATGGAATTCTGCAGCCGATCATCGTCCGTAAAAGCATCAAGGGCTATGAAATTGTAGTCGGGGAGCGCCGCTACCGGGCAGCAAAAGAAGCAAGCTTGGAGAAAGTTCCTGTGGTTGTAAGAGAACTGACTGAACAGCAGATGATGGAGCTCGCTGTTCTTGAGAATCTTCAGCGTGAAGACTTAACGCCGATTGAAGAAGCGGCTGCATACCAGCTGCTGATGGAGAAGCTTAAGGTGACACAAGAGGAATTGGCCAAGCGCCTGGGAAAAAGCCGGCCGCATATTGCCAACCATATTCGCCTGCTATCCCTTCCTCCGAAAATTCAAGGACTGATTTCAGACGGCAAAATTTCCATGGGACACGGAAGAGCGCTATTAGGGCTTCGAAAAAAAGAGAAACTTCAGGCGCTCGTTGAAAAAACAGTTAAAGACGGCTTAAATGTCCGTCAGCTTGAACAGCTGATTCAGCAGCTGAACGATGTTTCACGTGAAACGAAAAAGCCTGCAGTTCAAAGAGATATCTTTATTAAGGAACGCGAATCCTCCCTCCGGGAACGATTCGGAACGACCGTCCATATTAAACAGTCCAAAAACAAAGGAAAAATTGAAATTGAATTTTTCTCAAAAGAAGATTTGGAACGTATTATGGAGCTTTTAGAAACACATCAGTAAGCCATCTTTATGATGGTTTATTTTTTTACAGGACTTTATAAAAAAAGATTGTAGGCTCAAACTTTTCGTGGTAATTTTAATAGAAAATAATTCGCATTGCGAAATAATAAGGTGAAGAGGATGTTTCTGCTAGGTACACTTGTGAATGGATTATTGATTATTATTGGAACACTGCTGGGGAAATTGCTCCATCGCATTCCCGAAAACATGAAGGGCACTGTCATGCATGCGATTGGCCTTGCGGTCATGGTGCTCGGCCTGCAAATGGGCTTTAAAAGCGAGAATTTCCTCGTGGTGATTTTGAGCCTTGTGTTCGGAACGGTGATGGGAGAGTACTTTGCTCTCGAAGATAAACTCAACAAGCTTGGCGATTGGCTTGAAAGCAAAATTGGCTCGAAAGGACAGGGCAGCATTTCGCAGGGCTTCGTAACGGCTACGCTCATCTTTGTCATCGGCGCTATGGCCATCATCGGAGCGCTTGACAGCGGCATCCGGGGCGATCACTCGGTGCTTTATACCAAATCAATTATTGACGGCTTCACCTCCCTCATCTTAACGACTACATTAGGGATTGGTGTGCTCTTTTCTGCTTTTCCGGTGATGCTGTATGAAGGACTCATTGCCCTTTTTGCCACCCAAATCGACCGGTTTGTCCCCCAGCTTCTGATGGACAGCTTTATCAAGGAAATGACCGCAACAGGCGGAATTATGATCTTTGCAATTGGGCTGAATTTGACAGGCATTACGAAAATTCGCGTGGCGAACCTGCTTCCGGGAATTTTGGTTACGGGAGTTATCGTATCGGTTGTTTATTTTTATGGGATTTACTTTTAGGTGAAGTGATGTGCATCGCTGGGACGAAGGATGGCGTGCTTGCGGTGCATGATTTTTCAGCGCACAAACCTATTAAATTTGACGCGAAAACCATCTGAAACAGCCCAATCTCCCTTCCCTTCTCCACTCAAAAAAAAACCGCAGGCTCCCTGCGGCTTTCCTATTCATTAAGGCGTTTGTTCACGGTTCAGTTCCCACTTAAATGCAGGCCACGCCGGCGCTGTCTGGTGGGACAGGCTGGCTTCATAGATGCCGCTTGCGATGGTTTTCGCCATTTTCAGGACGAGATTGAGCCTTGTGTTCTGTAGGACAAAGAATTCCATGAACCCGCTGACGTTGACGATGCCGGTGATGTGCATGTCCCCTACTTCCGGCAGATCTTTATTGACTCCGGCGCCCGGCTTGACTGGTCCCTCTCCAATTTGGATGACTCCGACACTTTTCAGGCGGCCCAGGCAGGCGTCGATACCGATAATAAAGGGATTAAAATGCTTCTTTTTGATTTCGTTCAGTTTTTCTTCCAGGTTAACGGCATGGATCGGGTCCTCCAATGTTCCGTATACATGGAAAGATGACATGGATTTTTCCTCAAGGAGTGTGCCGACCAGCGGACCTAATGAATCGCCTGTTGAGCGGTCTGTGCCAATGCAGACAAAAACGATGGGACGGCAGCCGATGCCCGCAGGCAGAATATTCTTCAGTTCAGCAGCCAATTTTTCTGCAGAGTTTGTTTCTTCATGCGAGATTCTGGCAGAAGCCCCGCCTTTTTTGTCAAACAAGTTTGGTTTGAAGTTCATATAGGTCCACTCCCTCTTTAATCCTTGCCATGCCCGAAAAACAAGTATTTATACGTTTTTAACAGTATACGGAATTTTTGTGTAATCTATACATACCTGTATTATTTAATCGTTAAACAATCGGGTTTTTAACTGTTAAGCCATGAGAAAAATTGATAAAATAATTTTGTTTAAAAGGGAATTCGCATAGGAAAGCAAGATGCAGTATAATTTCTTACAGGTTAAAGAAGGAGCTTGCTCTTATCTTATAAATTTCCATAAAAAAGCAGGTGAAACCATGAGTCCTCTTGAAAAACTTATCAAAAGTGTGCTGGAAGCGCTTTTTGATGAAGATACTTGGGCAGCAATCGGAACTGGTTTGATTAAGATTGTGGCCATACTTTTCATAACAAGCATTCTTATTAAAGTAGGAAAGCTTGCAATACGGAATATATTCAAAGTAAGGGCTCCAGCAAAACTGCGGATCTCAGAACGCAGAGAAGCTACTTTGCTGAAGTTGACGGAGAATATACTCACCTATTTTGTATTCTTTTTCGCGTCAGTCATGATCTTAGCTGAGTTGAACATTGATGTAAAAGCTCTTTTGGCAGGTGCCGGAATCGTCGGATTGGCTGTTGGGTTTGGGGCACAGAGCCTTGTGAAGGACATTATCACTGGATTTTTTATCATTTTTGAAGATCAGTTTTCGGTTGGGGATTATATCCGGATTGATCAATTTGAAGGAACGGTAGAAGAAATCGGGCTTCGGACAACAAAGATTAAAAACTGGACAGGTGAAGTTCATATCCTTCCGAATGGAAGCATTATGCAGGTAACGAATTTTTCATTAAATAATAGTGTGGCATTTGTGGATGTCAGCATTGCGTATGAAGGCGATATTGTGAAGGTTGAACAGGTCCTTCAGGAATTGTTCGAAAAGCTCCCGGAAAAATATGAGGATATGGTCAAGCCGCCGGAAATTCTGGGCATCCAAAATATGGCGGCAGCTGATGTGATGCTGCGTGTAGTTTCAGAGACACTGCCAATGAGGCACTTTTATATTGCGCGCCAGCTGCGGAAGGAAATTAAGCTTTGTTTAGATGAGCATGGCATTGAAATACCATTCCCGCGCCTTGTGATGTACACACGGAATGAACAGGATAACCCAAAACTGAATGCGGAGGGATAAACATGGAACAAAAAGAATTTGATTTACATGATGTAGTGGAAATGAAAAAGCCTCACCCATGCGGGGCCAACAAATGGAAAATCATCCGGATGGGAGCAGATATCCGCATTAAGTGCGAAGGCTGCGGACACAGTGTAATGATTCCAAGAAGGGAATTTGCCCGCAAAATGAAGAAAATTCTTGTTAAGCATGATGAATAAGAGACAAACTGCAGGGAGATGAGGTTGGTGGCACAATCATTCAAGTCAGCCTGTCCCCTAAACTGCTGGGACAGCTGCGGCTTTCATGTAACAGTGGAAGACGGTAAGGTGACAAAGGTAGATGGTGATCCGGACCATCCGATAACAAAGGGAAAAATTTGCGGCCGCGGCAGAATGCTTGAAAGCAGAACCAATTCTCCGGAGCGCCTGCTTCATCCCCTGAAAAAGGTAAATGGAGAATTTGTGCCAATTTCCTGGGAGCAGGCTTTGCACGATATTTCCCTGAAAATGAAGGAGCTAAAAGAAACGGCTGGAACCACTTCGATTCTGCACAGCCATGATTATGCCAATGGCGGTTTGCTGACGAACCTGGATCAGCGCTTTTTTAACTGCTATGGCGGCGTGACTGAATTAGTAGGGTCAATCTGCTGGGGAGCCGGTATTGAGGCTCAGAGCTCAGATTTCGGAGATGCTTACAGCCATGCTCCTGAAGATATTTTAAACAGCAGGCACATTATCGTCTGGGGCAGAAATGTTGCCCGCACCAATATGCACCTGTATCAAAAGCTGCAGGAAGCAAAGAAACAAGGTGCCAAACTGTATGTGATCAATCCGATTTTTAATGCGACGGCTAAAATGGCGGACCGCTATTTTTCCATCAAGCCGGGGATGGATGGGTGGCTTGCGGCCGGCATCATGAAGGAAATGCTCCGTCTGGGATTGGAAGATAGAAGTTTCATAGATACCTATTCAGTTGGTTTTGAAGATTTGATTGAATTGCTCAAAAGTGTAACGCTTGAGGAAATCACAGAGAAAACGGAAGTGCCTGCAGAGGTAATGACCGAGCTTGCAGCGGTGTATGGCGATCGCCCCGTGTCCACTTTCTTTGGCCTGGGCATGCAGCGCTACGAAAACGGCGGGAACACGATCAGGCTGATGGATGCTTTGATTGCCGTAAGCGGCAATATCGGGGTTCCGGGCGGCGGTGCCAACTATGCCAACAGACAGGTAGGACAGAGCTTTGATGCGGCTGCCCTCACCCTCCCTGAGCGGAAAACGGCCTTCAGGCAATTTACGATGATGCGGCAGGCAGAAGGGATTTTAACAGCGAAGGATCCTGAGATTAAGATGATCTTCGTTACGTGCGGAAACCCTTTAACACAGGTGCCTGACTCTTCAAGGGTACGCGAAGCTTTTGCATCTGTTGAGACTGTTGTCGTGATGGAGCAATTTATGACAGACACGGCTAAAATGGCAGATTACGTTCTTCCTGTTGCAACCGTGTTTGAACAGGAAGATCTCTATTATTCTTCCATGTACCATCATTTTGTCAACCATGGACCGAAGCTGGCTGAACCGCCAGGCGAAGCGAAGCCTGATTTATGGGTATGGACCGAGCTTGCCAAACGACTCGGATTCGGAGCCGATTTCGATTTTACAAGAGAAGAGTTCATCAGCCTTGGTCTCGGTTTACTTAAAGAGCAGGGGATTACACTAGATAGCTTACGGAATTCCCACCATAAAGAGCTTCCGGTTGATAAGGTGCCCTGGGCAGACCGCCAGTTTAAGACGCCAAGCGGCAAGTATGAATTTACCTCGTTCCGAAAGGGTTCCGAAAGCAGGCTGACACTCGCTCTCCCCCGGGAAACCAAGTGGGCCGATAAAGAGCGTGCCGAACAGTTTCCTTTTACCCTGCTGACGATTCACCCTCTCCGTTCCAATCATTCGCAGCATTATCACCTATTGAAGCCGGAGCCGAAGGCAAAGGTGGAAATTGCCGAAAATATTGCCGAAAAGCTTGGCCTGCAGGAGAACGATTACGTCAAGGTGTGGAATGACCGCGGGGAAATGAAGGGCTTTGTCCATATTATGAAAAAAGCCCATCCGGATACCATCAATATCGATGAAGGCATCTGGGCGAAATTCGGCGGCCCCGTCAATAACCTTACATCCAGCCGCGAATCAGACAACGGCCTTGGCAGCACATTGTATGACTGCCTTGTAAATATAGAGAAGGTTTAATAGTAGTGGTGACAGGCACCTATACCAGTCAGGCAAAGTGGTATAGGTACCTGTCACCTTTTCTTTACATTTCTCCGGCAACTATCTATAATTGTTAGAGGCTTGTTTAAATGAGAATCAATCGTATTTTTTAACATAAGAATCATATCTTTGAATTTCGATAACTGTCTAGCTCCAGCGCCTACCCCCTCGAGGTCACAAGCCAAACCTCCCAGAAAGGTAAAGAACACCTTTCCGTTAGGCTTGTCTTGTGCTTGTCGGGGGTGAACAAGGCGCTTGCGCTTTTCTTATAATGAAATAATGTTGAGGAGTGACTTGGATGGCTTTAACAGCTGGTATTGTAGGTTTGCCGAACGTCGGAAAGTCTACGTTGTTTAATGCAATTACCCAGGCGGGAGCGGAGTCTGCGAACTATCCGTTCTGTACAATTGATCCGAATGTGGGCATTGTAGAAGTGCCTGATCACCGTTTGAATAAATTAACTGAATTGGTTCAGCCGAAAAAGACTGTGCCAACGGCTTTCGAATTTACGGATATCGCCGGTATCGTAAAGGGTGCGAGCAAGGGGGAAGGTCTTGGAAATAAATTCCTGTCCCATATCCGTGAAGTGGATGCCATCTGTCAGGTTGTCCGCTGTTTTGCGGATGACAATATTACACACGTTGCGGGGAAAGTGGACCCGATCGATGATATCGAAGTCATCAACCTGGAATTGATTCTGGCTGATCTTGAATCTGTTGACAAGCGGATTGGCCGTGTGAGCAAGCTGGCTAAGCAGAAGGATAAAGATTCTGTGATCGAGCTTGAAATTCTGGAAAAATTAAAAGAAGCGTTCGAAAACGATAAGCCAGCCCGTACTGTCGAGTTTACAGACGAGCAAATGAAGATTGTAAAAGGTCTTCACCTTCTGACAATCAAGCCAGTGCTTTACGTTGCAAACGTAAGTGAGGACGATGTAGCCGATCCTTCTTCTAACGAATATGTGCAGCAGGTTAAAGAATTTGCCGCAAAGGATAATGCGGAAGTTATCGTAATCTGTGCAAAAATCGAATCTGAAATTGCAGAGCTTGACGGGGAAGAAAAAGAAATGTTCCTTCAGGAGCTTGGCATCGAAGAATCCGGCCTTGATCAGCTGATCAGAGCAGCCTACAACCTGCTTGGACTGGCTACCTACTTTACAGCAGGCGTACAGGAAGTCCGCGCCTGGACATTCCGCAAAGGCATGAAGGCTCCTCAATGTGCGGGAGTGATCCACTCTGACTTTGAAAAAGGCTTCATCCGTGCAGAAACCGTTTCCTATGATGACCTTGTCGCTGCAGGAAACATGACAGCTGCGAAAGAAGCAGGAAAAGTCCGCCTCGAAGGAAAAGAATACATTGTTAAAGACGGAGATGTTATGCACTTCCGCTTTAACGTTTAATTATTTTGGAACCTCTATATTAGGGGTTCTTTTTTATGATTATTTTAAAAAGGCTGTTTTCGAAAGTTTTGTTACTTATTTGTATCTTATTTACTGAGTTGATTGGAGCGGAAATCAACGGACAACATTGAAGGATGAAAAACAACAATATATACGAAAAGAGCCTTCTAAATAATCTTCCATCTTCCAATTCACTCTAGTGTTATTGCTTTTGCATATTTAATGTGCTATAATTTCAACTTGTGAGTAATGTATATTGCTCCTTGCCCTTTGTGGGCCGTTAGACCAAAAGGAGGTGAAAGTGATGAGAAAGTACGAAGTTATGTACATCATCCGCCCAAACATTGAAGATGAGGCTAAAAAAGCCCTAGTTGAGCGTTTCAACACAATCTTAACTGACAATGGTGCGGAGGTTTCTGAATCAAAGGATTGGGGTAAGCGTCGCCTTGCATACGAAATCAATGATTTCCGCGATGGCTACTACCAGCTTATGAACGTTAATGCTGAAGCAAAAGCAGTTGACGAGTTCACTCGTTTAGCTAAAATCAGCGAAGACATCATCCGTTACATCGTTGTTAAAGACGAAAAATAATAGATATAGCATTTTACCGAGAGGAGTTGATTCTGATGATGAACCGTGTTGTTCTTGTCGGACGTTTGACAAAGGATCCTGATTTGCGGTATACCCCGAACGGAGTTCCTGTCGCTTCATTCACTCTTGCCGTGAATCGTGCTTTTACGAATCAGCAAGGTGAGCGGGAGGCAGACTTTATCAACTGTGTGGTATGGAGAAAGCCAGCTGAAAACGTAGCGAATTTCCTTAAAAAAGGAAGTCTTGCAGGTGTAGATGGCCGGATTCAGTCCCGCAGCTATGAAGGCCAGGATGGAAAGCGCGTTTACGTGACAGAAGTCCAGGCTGAAAGTGTTCAATTCCTTGAGCCGAAGAATAGTTCTGGCGGCCAGGGCGGCGGTAACCCGAACTACGGCGGTCCAAGAGATCAGGATTTCCCATTTGGAAATAACAGCAATCAGAATCAACGACAGGATAATCGTAATCAGGGCAACTACACTCGCGTGGATCAGGACCCATTCGCAAATGACGGCCAAATCGACATTTCCGATGACGACCTGCCATTCTAATAGTGCCCGATTATGAACGGAAATATATAAAATAAAAAGCTAAAGGAGGTAACTGACCATGGCTGGAGGACGCAGAGGAGGACGTGCTAAACGTCGTAAGGTTTGCTTTTTCACTGCAAACGGAATCACTCACATCGACTACAAAGATGTGGATCTTCTAAAAAAATTCATCTCTGAGCGCGGTAAGATTTTACCACGTCGTGTAACAGGCACTAACGCTAAATACCAACGTAAATTAACGATTGCTATTAAGCGCGCACGCCAAATGGCATTACTGCCATACGTTTCAGGTGAATAATAATTAGAGAAAGACGCTGGTATCCGGCGTCTTTTTTTATTATATTCTCCTTTAATACGGGGTTGTATTAAAGTTAAAACCCCCTCTTAAACCGCGAAGGTTGAACCTGCATTTAATACTAGCTACAATAGAGCTTATATGGGTTCAAAAAGCCGGGAACAGATTTCCTCCTTTTTGGATACACAGTTTGAGGGGTGTATCAATGAATAATGTACATAAATTAACAGAAGGTGCCGTGCTTCTCGCAGTTTTTGCCGTGCTGCTTCTGATTTCGCTCTATGTGCCGATTCTCGGTACCGTTTCGGTTTTCTTCCTGGCTCTTCCGTTTATTATGTTTGCAGCAAAAAATAACCGGATGAGCGCAATTGTCTTTCTGACGGGAGGGGTCCTGCTTTCCCTGATTATCGGTTCCATTATGGGAATTCCACTTGCCCTGACATTCGGATTGACCGGCACAGTAATCGGTATTTTCATAAGGGAAAATAAAGGACGGGCTTCTTCCTTTATTGCGGGCACGCTCGTATTTCTTGCAGCCCTTTTGCTTCAGTATGCTGCAGCAGTTGCCTTTTTTAACATCAATATCATTAAAGAAGGCATCAGCATGATGGAAGAGTCCATTAAAATCTCACAGGGAATGCTCGAAGGCTTTGGACAGAACGCAGATAAAGCAGTCGAGCAGCTGACAGCAGGCCTGAAAATGATTGAGACATTAACGCCGAGTTTATTTGTCATGACATCGGTCATTTCTGTTTTTGTCATTCAGCTTGTTTCCTTTCCGATCGCCAAACGATTCGGTATTAAGATTGAAGGCTTTAAGCCATTCAGGGAAATGAGCCTGCCGAAAAGCATATTATGGTACTATCTCATTACCATTATTGCTTCGTTCCTTTTTAATCCGTCAGAAGGAAGCTACTGGTTTATGGCCCTTGTCAATATTGCATTCATTCTGCAGATTTTCATGGTCATTCAAGGCCTGTCCCTGATTTTCTTTTTCAGTCATTTAAAGGGATGGCCGAAAGCCGTGCCTGTCCTTGCTGCTGTATTTACATTTCTTATGCCATTTCTCCTTTATATTGTGAGGATATTAGGTATAATTGACTTAGGATTTGATTTAAGGCAAAGATTAGGAAAAAAGTGATGAACAACACTACTGTTTAGGAGCTGAAAACATGCCTTCGTATTTAGAAAAGCGGTCCATACGCTATCCGATGTTTGGATTGATGGGCATAACAGTGGTGCTTCTTGGTATATTGGCGTACTACAATTGGCTTTTTGCATTAATTGGGCTGTTTCTGGCCATCCTTCCTTTCTATTACCTTTTTCAGCTGAATCAAAAGCACCGGAAGGAGACGGAAGAATACATCTCTACTCTTTCCTACAGGGTGAAAAAAGTCGGCGAAGAAGCTCTGATGGAAATGCCGATCGGAATCATGCTGATAAATGATGACTATTACATTGAATGGACCAATCCCTTTTTAGCATCCTGCTTTGATGAAGATACGCTAGTCGGAAGATCGCTTTATGATGTCGCGGATTCGCTTGTTCCGCTGATCAAACAAGAAGTGGAAACAGAAATCATTACCCTTCATGACCGCAAATTCCGGGTGATCCATAAACCGGAAGAACGTCTTTTATACTTTTTTGATGTCACGGAACAGACTGAAATTGAGAAAATGTATCAGGAAGAGCGGACAGTGATTGCCATCATCTTCCTTGATAATTATGATGAGCTGACCCAGGCGATGGATGACCAGACGAAAAGCAGTCTCAACAGCCTGGTGACCCAGATATTGAATAAATGGGCACAGGATAATGGAGTCTTCCTGAAGCGGGTGTCATCTGAGCGCTTTATCGCCGTATTTAATGAACATATTCTTCAGCTTCTTGAAAAAGGGAAGTTCACGATTCTTGATGATGTCCGGGAAACCACATCCAAGCAAAATGTTCCGCTTACATTAAGCATAGGTGTCGGCACGGGGGTTTCTTCCCTTCCTGAGCTCGGTTCACTGGCCCAGTCCAGCTTAGACCTGGCATTAGGCCGCGGGGGAGATCAGGTGGCCATCAAGCAGACGAACGGGAAAGTCAAATTCTTCGGGGGCAAGACCAATCCTGTTGAAAAAAGAACCCGGGTCCGTGCACGCGTCATTTCCCATGCGCTGAAGGAATTGATTTCCGAAAGCGATAAAGTCATTATCATGGGCCACAAAAGCCCGGATATGGATGCGATTGGAGCCGCCATCGGCATTCAGAAGGTGGCGCGCCTGAACCAGCGTGAAGGCTATGTTGTGGTGAATTTCAATGAACTGGATACAGGCGTCAGAAGGATGATGAAGGAAATTGAAAAGAATGAAGAGCTCTATTCAAAATTCATCACCCCGGAACAGGCGATGGAAATTGCCACGGACGATACCCTGCTCGTGGTTGTTGATACCCACAAGCCATCCATGGTGATTGAGGAAAAGCTGCTCCATGCTATTGAACATGTTGTCGTCATCGACCATCACCGCCGCGCTGAAGAGTTCATCCATAATCCACTGCTGGTTTATATGGAGCCATACGCTTCCTCTACAGCAGAACTGGTGACAGAGCTTCTGGAGTATCAGCCGAAAAACGGCAGAATCGAAATGCTGGAAGCAACTGCCCTCCTTGCCGGGATCATTGTCGATACGAAGAGCTTCTCACTGCGGACAGGATCGCGGACGTTTGATGCGGCTTCCTATCTGCGCGGACAGGGTGCAGATACCGTGCTCGTCCAAAAATTCTTAAAAGAGGATGTAGATACCTACATCAAGCGGGCGAAGCTGATTGAAACCGTTCAATTTTACAAAGAAGGCATTGCGATTGCCAAGGGTGAGCCTGATCAGATATTTGACCAGGTGCTGATTGCCCAGACAGCAGATACCCTGCTGACGATGGATGGCGTGGTTGCTTCATTTGTCATCTCAAACCGCTCTGAAAACATGATAGGGGTCAGCGCACGTTCCCTCGGGGATATCAATGTCCAGGTGATTATGGAGAACCTCGAAGGCGGCGGGCATCTAACGAATGCTGCCACACAGCTTCAGGATGCAACTCTTAATGATGTTGAGATCCGATTAAAAGAAGCTATAGATGAATACTTTGAAGGGAGAAAAAAGGAATGAAAGTAATCTTTTTAAAAGACGTTAAAGGCAAAGGGAAAAAAGGCGAAGTAAAAAATGTAGCAGATGGCTATGCACATAATTTTTTAATTAAGCAAGGGCTTGCTGTCGAAGCAAACCAATCGAGTATCAGCAGCCTGAATGCTCAAAAGAAGAAAGAAGAAAAGCTTGCAGCTGAAGAGCTTGCTGATGCAAAAAAACTGAAAGAAACACTTGAAAAGCTGACAGTTGAATTTACTGCGAAATCAGGTGAAGGCGGCCGCCTGTTCGGCTCCATCACAAGCAAGCAAATTGCTGAAGAGCTTCAAAAGAAGCACAGCATCAAAATCGACAAACGCAAAATCGAAATGGAAGATGCGATCCGCACACTTGGATACACAAAGGTTCCAGTCAAGCTTCATACTGAAGTAACCGCAACATTAAATGTACATGTAAAAGAAGCATAAAGCTAAGCTTCCATTAGTGGGATAAACTAATATTGGAAGTGGCTTTTGCCGGTAAACATGTTAAAATAAAAGGGTTGATTAAAAATGTGATCAGTTTCTGCTGGTCACATTTTTTAAAGGGATTATAAAGGATTTTTATATAAATATAGATTTGTTTAACGCTTTTATTTTTTAAGGAGGTTTAATGAGATGAGTGATTTATTCGCGGATCGGCTCCCGCCTCAGAATATCGAAGCGGAACAGGCTGTGCTTGGGGCAATCTTTCTTGAACCCTCCTCTCTTACACAAGCATCTGAGATCTTGATACCTGAAGACTTCTACCGTGCCGCCCACCAGAAGATTTTCAATGTAATGCTGAAGCTGAGCGATCAGGGGAAAGCGGTCGACCTAGTGACAGTGACAGAAGAGCTCAGCGCAGCAAAACTGCTGGAGGATACCGGAGGGGTCAGCTATTTAAGTGAACTGGCCGGCTCTGTTCCGACAGCGGCAAATATCGAGTACTATGCAAAGATCGTGGAAGAAAAATCACTGCTTCGCAGGCTGATCCGGACGGCGACGGGCATTGCCCAGGACGGCTATACGCGCGAGGATGAAGTGGAAGTTCTGCTGGGGGAAGCAGAGAAAAATATCATGGAGGTTGCACAGCGCAAAAACGCCGGTGCCTTTCATAATATTAAGGATGTATTGGTGCGGACCTACGATAATATCGAGGAAATGCATAACCGTAAAGGGGATATTACAGGGATTGCGACTGGATTTACCGAGCTCGACCGCATGACAGCCGGCTTCCAGCGAAATGATCTCATCATTGTCGGTGCCCGTCCTTCCGTAGGTAAAACAGCGTTCGCCCTGAATATCGCGCAAAATGTGGCAACGAAAACCGGGGAAAACGTTGCGATCTTCAGTCTGGAGATGGGTGCCGAACAGCTGGTCATGCGTATTCTTTGTGCCGAAGGGAATATTGATGCCCAGAGACTTCGTACCGGCTCTCTGACAGATGAAGACTGGGGAAAACTGACGATGGCGATGGGAAGCCTGTCAAATGCGGGTATTTTCATTGATGACACGCCGGGTGTCCGCATCCAGGATATCCGTTCCAAATGCCGCCGCCTCAAACAGGAGCATGGGCTTGGCATGATTCTGATCGACTACCTGCAATTAATCCTCGGAAGCGGACGTTCAGGAGAAAACCGCCAGCAGGAAGTATCTGAAATCTCTCGTTCCCTAAAACAGCTGGCACGTGAACTTCAGGTCCCTGTGATCGCCCTGTCTCAGCTTTCCCGTGGTGTGGAACAGCGCCAGGATAAGCGCCCGATGATGTCAGATATCCGTGAATCGGGAAGTATTGAGCAGGATGCTGATATCGTGGCATTCCTATACCGCGATGATTACTATGACAAAGAATCCGAAGATAAAAACATCATCGAAATCATCATCGCCAAGCAGCGTAACGGCCCGGTTGGAACCGTTCAGCTGGCATTCGTAAAAGAGTATAATAAATTCGTAAACTTAGAGAAACGCTTTGATGATTCATTCGCGCCGCCTGGTGCATAAAGAGGGCCTGCATATAGCAAGTCCTCTTTTTTATATTGGTATTTTCATTGTTTCACGAACATATTTTCATATTTTTATTAAAATTGTTCGTGTTTTATTGACTATCCCACATCACCTTGTTAAACTAAGATGGTTGAAATAAGTTACTTAATTAAAAATGAAAATAAATTTTAAAACCATGGGATTCCCGGAGGTGCTTGTTTAATGTCATCAGTAGTAGTAGTTGGAACACAGTGGGGAGATGAAGGGAAAGGAAAGATTACAGACTTCCTTTCTGAAAATGCAGAAGTGATTGCACGTTACCAAGGCGGAAACAATGCAGGACATACAATCAAATTCAATGGCGAAACTTATAAGCTTCACTTAATTCCATCTGGAATATTCTATAGCGATAAAATTTGCACAATCGGAAACGGAATGGTTGTCGATCCTAAAGCGCTTGTAAAAGAATTAGCGTACCTTCATGACAAGGGAGTTACAACAGATAACCTGCGCATTTCAAACCGCGCACATGTCATCCTTCCTTACCACCTGAAGCTTGATGAAGTGGAAGAAGAGCGCAAGGGTGCGAACAAGATTGGTACAACGAAAAAAGGCATCGGCCCTGCTTACATGGATAAAGCAGCCCGCAACGGAATCCGCATCGCGGACCTTCTTGACCGTGAAGTATTTGAAGAAAAGCTTGCGCGCAACCTGGAAGAAAAGAACCGCCTGCTTGAGCGCTTCTATGAAACAGAAGGATTCAAAATCGAAGACATCCTGGATGAATACTACGAATACGGCCAGCAGATCAAGCATTATGTCTGCGACACGTCTGTCGTGCTTAACGACGCTTTGGATGAGGGCCGCCGCGTGCTGTTCGAAGGCGCACAGGGAGTTATGCTGGATATCGACCAGGGTACGTACCCATTCGTTACATCCTCTAACCCAGTGGCTGGAGGCGTAACAATTGGTTCTGGTGTCGGTCCTACTAAAATCAAGCATGTTGTCGGTGTATCAAAGGCCTATACGACTCGTGTAGGAGACGGCCCATTCCCGACTGAGCTTGATAATGAAATCGGCAGCCAGATCCGTGAAGTCGGCCGTGAGTACGGAACAACAACTGGACGTGCCCGCCGTGTCGGCTGGTTCGACAGCGTGGTTGTCCGCCATGCCCGCCGTGTCAGCGGCATTACAGATCTTTCCCTTAACTCCATCGACGTTCTGACTGGAATTGAGACATTGAAAATCTGTACAGCTTACCGTTACAACGGAGAAGTAATCGAAGAATTCCCTGCAAGCTTAAAAGTATTGGCTGAATGTGAGCCGGTATACGAAGAGCTTCCAGGCTGGACAGAAGACATCACAGGCTGCAAATCACTCGATGAGCTTCCTGCCAATGCCCGCCATTACCTGGAGCGCGTTTCCCAGCTGACAGGAATTCCATTATCCATCTTCTCAGTCGGCCCGGACCGCACACAGACAAACGTAGTCCTTAGCCCATGGAGACAAAACTAATACTTGATCGGAAAAGCCCTGATATGATTGGGGCTTTTCTTTTTTTGTGCGGCTCGAGAAGCGGATGTGCAGTTTGCTTGGCTGTGGATCCTGGAGCGGGTTCAGACTCAAGGGGATGAAAAAGGTTTTGCAGAGTCTGAAGTCGGAGCTAGTTCAGACAGAGAAAAGGTAAATGGCCGGTGCTGAGTCCGAAGTTATGTCAAGTTCAGACAGAAGAAGGGGAAATTGGTGTTTCTGAGTCCGAAGTTGGGGCGAGTTCAGACAGAGAAAGAGGAAAAGACCGATGTTGAGTCCGAACCTGCACATCTGGGTTTTAATAGAGAAAAAATTAAAAAAGAGGAATAAACGAAGGGAATTAGGGAAAAGAATCCATAAACCGGGGAAAAAAACGCATAAATTTGGGAAAAGAACGCATAAATTAGGGAAAAGAACCCTCAAACTGGGGAAAAGAATACTCTTTTTAGGGAAAGCCCATCCCAACCAAGTGGCTGCAATCTAGTATTCATACACCTCCAGCTGCAGTCTTCCCAGCCAAAAAGAATTTTTTATAAAAAAGCTATTGCGCTATTATAAAACTCTATGATATTATAAAAAGCGTCGCCAAGGTAGCAACCTTGGAAAAATGCTTTAGGCAACAAAATTTTAGTACGAGCCATTAGCTCAGTCGGTAGAGCATCTGACTTTTAATCAGAGGGTCGAAGGTTCGAGTCCTTCATGGCTCACCATTTATACTTTTTATGGCCCCTTGGTCAAGCGGTTAAGACACCGCCCTTTCACGGCGGTAACACGGGTTCGAATCCCGTAGGGGTCATGGCGAATAACCGTCAGCAAACGGCTGGCAAGCCCGGCTTACTTGCTGGCGGTTATTATTTGGTCCGGTAGTTCAGTTGGTTAGAATGCCTGCCTGTCACGCAGGAGGTCGCGGGTTCGAGTCCCGTCCGGACCGCCATTTACATAATGTGCACGAAGCTCAGTCGGTAGAGCACGACCGAATAAGCTCCCTTGAATCACTTCAGCGTACCGATTGCCAAATCGGGACGAAGGACGAAGCCAAACAGTGTTTAGGCAAAAATAATCTAATAAGGCTCAGTAGCTCAGTCGGTAGAGCAAAGGACTGAAAATCCTTGTGTCGGCGGTTCGATTCCGTCCTGAGCCATCCCAAGAAGGAGTATGTAACCAAGCATGCTCCTTTTTGTTATACTTCTGTAATATAATTGTTTTTCTGCATAAAACCTGTGTAATTTAGACGCAAGCTCAACTTCATTTTTCGCAGCCCTAATAAATCCTTGCAAATAGGGATTATTTCCTATCCTTAATTCGATAAAAAACATCCCTTGCTTTGCCATTAAAAGTCATAAAATGTCAGCTATTATACATTTTTGTTACATTCCTGAGTCTCGTAATCTATTTGCTTTGCTATATGGTAAAGTAAGAATTGTGAAAAAATCAGACTCACAAATTCGTAGTTACATAGCACTATATGAAAGTGTTCTTTGTTACCGTAGTCTAGGGGGATGTAACCATGTTCAAATGGATGAAAAAAGGTACCTCATCATCAGAATTTACAGCGAAAAGCTTTAAGAAAACTATAAATAGAACGATTGCGGCCGGCCTTGCAGCGGCGGCTTTAACATTTGCAGGAGGCATATCCGTTTCTGCCAATGATGATAAGCTTGTGACAGTTTATTATGTTTATATGGGTGACGAATATATTGGAACGGTGTCGAATAAAAAAGTCATTGAAGATTTGGCCGATAAAAAGATCAGTGAGGCTGAAGGTTCCCATAAGGGATTAAAGCTGGCACTGGCATCGGAGCTTTCCTTCATTCCCGAGCAGGTTTTTGAATCCAGCTCACAAGTGAATGAATCAGAAGCTGTCAATGGACTCAAAGACAAGATGGAAGTTCATGCCGAAGCAGCTGCCTTAGTGATTGGCGGCAAGGAAATTGCTTATATGGAAAATGAGGAGCAGGCAATAGCGGCCCTCCAGAAAATCAAGACATCCTATGTATCAGAAAAAGACTTAAAAGCCCTCGAAGATAGAAAAGCTTCTTCTGCAATTCCTTTACCACAGCTGAAGGAAGATGAAACACGTCTTTTAGATGTCCGCTTTACGGAAGATGTATCCATCTCTGAAGGAACCGTGAAACCGGACCAGATCATCAGTGCAGATGAGGCTGTAAAGCTTCTGCAAAAGGGAACCCTTGAAGAAGAGAAATATGTGGTTAAAGAGGGCGATGCACTAAGCAATATCGCCAGTGCTCATGACCTCGATATGAAGCAATTGATCGAACTGAACAGCGGCCTTAAGAAGGATTCAGTCATTAAAGCAGGCCAGGAATTAAATGTGACTGTCTACAAGCCGTATGTAAAAGTAATAGCTGATAAGGAAGTTTTCAAGAAAGAAAAAATCGATTATGAAAAAGAAGTCATCGAAGACAGCAGCATGCCTAAAGGCGAAACGAAAGTGAAGCAGGAAGGCAAGGAAGGTGTTCGCGCTGCAACCTATCTGATTACGGAAGAAAACGGCCAAACGGTCAAAAAAGAAGTAAAAGAAGAGAAGGTTCTTGAAGAGCCTGTGAAGCAAATTGTCATCAAGGGAACAAAGGTGATTCCATCCCGCGGTGAAGGCAGCTTTGCCTATCCGGCAGTCGGCGGCTATATCTCCAGTAAAATGGGATACCGCTGGGGGAAAATGCATAAAGGAATTGACATTGCAAGACCGAGCGACCGTACGATCAAGGCAGCCGATAACGGAACGGTTGTATCTGCAGGTATGGATGGCGGCTATGGCAATAAAATCGTCATCGACCATAACAATGGTTTCCGCACGATTTATGCCCATCTCGATTCCATCGGTGTCAGCGTTGGCCAAACCGTCTCAAAAGGCTCAAAGATCGGTGTAATGGGATCCACTGGTGATTCAACTGGTGTCCACCTGCACTTTGAAGTATACAAAAACGGTAAAATGCAGGATCCGCTGAAATATATAAAGTGAAACTTCAATTAGTAGGGGAGTACTTTCCCCTACTGATTGTTAGTTGAGGCCCACAGGAAGTGGGTCACAAAGACGTTGCCACAGGATGTGGCGTTTTTAGTCTTTGTTCTTCTTATCGGGCCTTTACGGGCAGTTTGTCCCTATCTAGCCCTCCTTTGATACTTCAGAGACCTGAAGACGGAGACTTACTGCCCGTTAGACTGCGATTAATAAATAATACACACTAAAAAGTCTCTAGTTTTCATGCTAGAGACTTTTGTGGTTAAGAATAAGAAATAAAAAAACAAACAAACTGTCCAGCTCCACCACCCAGCCTCTTGAGGTGTCGGAGGCAGGCAGGGCACTCCCGCATTTCGTAATAGGTGAATTCTCACTGTTAACATGGTAAAGTAAAGTAGATAACATATGCATGTAACTGACTTCTACTGCTCCAAAAAATAAATAAATGAGCAAGAAAAAGGAGATAGGTATGGATAAGAAAATTCTGGTTGTAGACGATGAGAAACCAATTGCAGATATTCTGCAGTTCAATTTAAAAAAAGAAGGTTATGAAGTGGTGTGTGCCTATGACGGCAATGACGCCCTGGAAAAGGTAGAAGAAATCAAGCCTGATTTAATTTTGCTTGATATCATGCTTCCGCAGAGAGATGGCATTGAGGTTTGC
>NZ_JBBOBR010000002.1:300000-544195 GCF_038002165.1 Cytobacillus sp. FSL H8-0458
GATATCCATGATGATCACATCTGGATCATACTCTTCGACAAGAGCCATGGCTTCACTGCCATCATCGCCTTCTGCCACTACACTAAAGCTCTTTTCGAAATCTAAAATGCGTTTTACCCCTTCTCTGAATAATTGATGGTCATCAATTATGACGATCTTTGTATTCAAATGCTTCGCCTCCCAAATCTCCAGTTCGTTTTTATCTATCTCTATTCTTAAGGTGTTTCTTAGCTTATATTCAATGGCACCTGAATAATGACAATGGTTCCTTTGCCTGGCTTGGAATCTATGGACATCTGGCCTTCCAAAAGTTCCAGCCTTTCACCCATTCCCATAATTCCAAAAGAGCCCGGACGCTTCTCACGTATATTGAACCCTTTTCCGTCATCTTTAATGACTACAGCTACCCTAGAATTGTTAATCTCTATTTTCACTTGAATTTCTTTAGCATCCGCATGTTTGAGAGCATTTGTCACAGACTCCTGAATCAGACGGAACAATGCGACTTCATATTGTGGCGGCAATCGCTTTTCTTCGCCAACATTCGCGAAATATATCTTGGTACTCCTGTGATACTCTTCGATCGTTGTTAAGTATTTTTTGAGGGTAGGTATTAAACCCAGATCATCAAGAGCCATTGGACGCAAATCATAAATGATCCTTCTAACCTCATATAAAGCATTGCGGACCATTTTTTTCAGGTCTTTTATTTCCGTAATGGCTTCATCTGCACCGCGTTCTTTGTATACCCGTTCAATTAAATCGGATCTCATCATGACATTCGCCATCATCTGGGCAGGCCCGTCATGGATCTCACGGGACACTCTTTTTCGCTCTTCTTCCTGTGCTTCGATGATCTTAAGGCCGAAATCCTGTTTGAGCTTCGCGTCTTCAATGATTTCTCCCATTTGTTTCAGATCACTTGTCAGATAGTTCATCACAACCGTTATTTGAGAAATAAGGACTTCCGCTCTATCAATAGTGTCGTTAACACCTATAAGCCTTCTTTCAATATCATCACGGCGATCCCTCAGCTGTTTTTCAAGCTGACGGTTCATGGATAAATCCATTTGAAGCTGATGGGCCTTCTCATATGCTTCACGTACTTCAGACTCCGAATAATCCTTAAAATGCATGCTTACTTCAGAAAGGCGCTTTCTTGCAAACCGGGTTTGCACCTCCAGCCGATCCCCTTCTTCAATTACCTTAAGAACCATTTGCTTAACTTCCATAAGTTCTTCGGTTAAAGTCTTATGGTCGTTACGGCATTGTTCGCCTATACGGAATATTTCATCTTTACTGGTGCCTACTGTTTGAACCATTTTTTCTAGAATAAGATCCAGAGTCTTGGAATCGAATTTCTTAATGCTCATTTACACTCCTCCAAGGGCGTAACCCTTCCGCTATGTACCTTTATTTTAGCGCTAAATGAGCTAAGATACTATGTTTCCAGTCTGAAAATTATACCAGGTTACCTAAAATTCGGTAAAAAGGCTTAGACTTGTGATTTCACCCTATGTCTTATATCCTATATAAAAGCAGGGTAAACATGACTACCTGGGAAAATAATATGTATATTTATACCACATAAAGATTAAAATCGGCGCATTTTTTATTATAGCAGCATAAACATCAGAATTGCTTACATTATAACATGGGAAAAAATGTTCTATATTAAAGTTTCATTACATTCTGTTAAAAAATTGATGTTGGGAAACTTGTCGAATTATAATGAATTTAGCTGATTTTTTTTTGGACAATGAGTTAAGAAAGGAGCGGTTCTGTGCTGCCCTCTTATTATACAGTTAAGGGATACGGAGAAAAGGAAATCGAAATAGAAAGATCCAGGTTTATTGCTCATGTAGGAAGAGCAGAAACAGCAGAAGAGGCCCTGGAATTTATTCAGAAGATTAAGAAGAAACATTCAAACGCCACCCATAATTGTTCTGCCTACTTAATTGGTGAAAACGACCAGATCCAAAAAGCAAATGATGATGGAGAACCAAGCGGCACCGCTGGTGTGCCTATTCTGGAAGTGTTGAAGAAGAAAAAACTAAAAGATACAGTCGTTGTCATAACCAGGTATTTCGGCGGAATAAAGTTGGGAGCAGGCGGTTTGATTCGGGCTTATAGTAAAGCCACCACTGCTGGCCTTGAATCAGCAGGAATTGTTGAAAGAACGCTTATGAGGATTGTCCATACTATAGTTGATTATACCTGGCTAGGGAAATTGGAGAATGAACTTAGATCCTCCATTTATAATATAAAAGAAATCCACTATCTTGACCTTGTTAAGATAGAAACATATGTCAAGTATAGTAAAACTGAACTTTTTGTTGAATGGATAAATGAGCTGACGAATGGGCAAGGAAAATGTCTAGAAGGAAATCATCTATATTTGGAAGAATTAATAAACACCTAAATATTTCTATTATAAAATCTTATAAAGTATTTTATAATTAGTTCCTAGGTTCTCGAAAATTATTACAGAGGATGTTTTGAATGAATAAAAAAGAAACTGCTCCTTTAGACAGGAGAAGAATAAATAAAAAAAAGAGAAGAAGACGCTTACTGTTAACATTATTATTAACTTTATTCCTCACTGTTCTTAGTACTTTGGGATATTTTACATTTAAAACTTATCAGGTAGCAAGTGACTCATTTAGCGATATAGATGGCCGGCAGGAAAAGTCCGAACTAAGAGAAGAACCCGTATACGTGTCATCAGATCCTTTCTCGATTCTTTTACTAGGTGTTGAAAATTATTCTGACGAGTACGATGCAGGGAGATCTGATACTATCCTTGTAGCAACCTTTAACCCTGATAAACAGTCTATGAAGCTTCTTAGCATTCCGAGAGACACGCTTGTGGAGATCCCTGATGAGGGTGAAGATAAAATAAATCACTCCTTTGGTGTTGGCGGTAAAGAAAAAGTGATAGAAACTGTAGAACACTTTTTAGATATTCCCATTGATTACTACGCAACTGTAAATTTTAAGGGTTTTATAAATATTGTTGATATCGTCGGTGGTGTGACTGTTGATGTTCCCTTCAGTTTTAATGACATAAATAGTGAGTGGGATCGTTTTTTCTTTGAAGAAGGAGAGCAAACTCTACAAGGTGAAGAAGCCCTGGTTTATGCCAGGATGCGTAAAAAAGATCCACGCGGAGACTTTGGAAGGAACTATAGGCAGCGCCAGATAGTTAGCGGGTTAATCGATAAGATGTCTTCACCCGCCACATTATTAAAAATCGATGATATTGCTGATGAAATCGGAAAAAATATTGAAACAAATATGAGAATCAAGGAAGCATTAGCCTTTAGAAAGAAATATTCCGATTTTAATTCTTCAATGATTCAACAGCTAGAATTGAAAGGTGAAGATTACAACAACTCTTATGGAACCTACTATTATATTCCTAATGAAGAAAGTGTGGAAGAATTAAAATATACTTTAAAGGAACATCTCGAGTTATCAAATGAAGTTGAGGCTGAAACATCATATTAGCCATAAAAAGAAAAAGGGCCAAGACAAGCAATATGAACGCTTGCCTCGGCTTTTTTTTGCGGGAGTAAAGGTCTAATTTAGTTTTCTTCATTTCTGATGAAGAACTCTGGGATGATAGGTAAAGCGAATGCTACCAATAACCCAACTATTACTCCTAACAATGCATCTCTTACGGGTGATGAAGCCTGTATTTCTACAGAGACTTCTTTATTTAATTCTGTTGGTGTCAAGTCAATCATTCTACCTTTAAGATCGAACAGGAATTTTTCTTTGTCAATCTGCGATTCCGAATTGGTTTCAGCTGCTTCTACTTTGTCAATTTGTGAGGTCAGCAGGGTTTTCTGCTTGTTGTAAGTATTCTCACTCATCTTTAGAAACGCATTTGTTACTTTTTGAGCTTCCTCTTCAACTTTAGAAGAATCATCCCCTGATACAGAAAATATCAATACTCTGCCTGCTTTAGGACTAACAGTCAGATTTGATAATAAGTACTTCACATCCAAATCAATCCCAGTTTGATTGCTCAGCTTTTCTAAAAATGCTTCATTTGGCATTTGATCCTTCATTAACTCTTGATGTGTTAAGCCCTCTTTTTGAAAATTACCCAGCATGATTTCTGATGATGCTGTATAGCTGCTTTGTGCATTTTGAGCAAAAAGATAAGCTAGTCCACCTGTAATAATAGGGACGATTAGAAAAAGAAGCCAAAAACGTTTTATTCTATTTAATATTCTTATTGGTATATCTTTCATTCTTATACCTCCTTTAAATCTAAAGGCTCTTTAATTCGTTTCGCCTGATGCATATTAATAAAGCCTAAGGAAAATCCGAAAAGCAGCCAATGATAATTTAATCCTAATATAGAGCTAGGACTAATTCCAGCTAATGTAAATGCAACCAGAGCAATTAATAAAAATTCTGCTACCATCTTCGTGTTAGAACTCTGTTCATTTTTCCAAATGATGTAGATGTGGTAGATAATTGCTGTGTATAAAGCAAGATATAAAATAGTAATAACAACCCCATAATTCATCAGGATCTCTATTATCCAATTATGCACGTTGAAATCACCGTATGTTGGATAGATCCCTTTATGCTCCATAAAGTACTCAGCGTTTCCTGCACCGACTCCGAAGCCCAGGCTTTCCTTTACTGAATAAAACCCGTTCAGAATTAGGTTCACTCGCTTTTCCATGGAACCTCCGCCGCCAATATCTGATATGCGATTTAAGCTTTGTAATTCACTTAAAATTTTTGTAATTATACTCATCACAACGTCACGAGCAGCAACAGCCCCTAAAGTCCCACCTACTACAAATATACCTAGATAAAACAGTTTTTGCTTTCTATTCAACATGAATAGATACCAAACAGCCAGGCCAAATCCAATTGCAAGCAAATTTGCTCTTGAAGAGGATACAACTATTAGAAACAAAATAAGCAGTATAAATAGAATATTTAATCCCTTAAAGATAATCGTTTTACTGTATGTATAAAAGGTGAGAAACAGGAAGAATGTTACGGAAAGAAAACTGGCAAAATCATTTTCATTTGTAAACACTGCAGTTGGAATACTCTTTTGGTAAGCAGAAGCAGTATATATTCTTGAAATAGGCAGATGTATTTGAAGGAAATGATTTACTAGGCCTATAAAAACTATAAAAGCTCCCATAAACCACCAGATATATGCTACCTTTATGTAGTCTTCATGGTTTCTTAAAAAGTAAATAATAAAAAATGTAAAACCCATCCCAAATCCTAAAAAGACAATACTTTTGAGAGCAGCCGATATACTGTCTGCCCACAGAGTTGACAATATGGCGTATAAAAACCATATAGTCAGGAATAAGATTGGAGGTTTATATGCTAAAGTTGCGTTTATAAAGTCAATCCTCAAATTAAAGAGTATACTTATCACAACTAAAAAAACAAGCAAAATAAACAGAACCCTAAAAGGGAAAATAGAAAAAAAACCAAGATTAAAACTAAAAAATGCTGCTCCTAAAAACGAAGTTGCAATTAATAGAAACACAATATTTTGAATGGATGAGTATTGATCAAACAAGAATTTTTTGTAAATAAGTAATATACCTAATCCCGCTAATAATACAAAAGGAAATATCAATGCTAAGTATCCTTTAAACACCTGACCAATGAGACTACTTAAGAGCAAAGCAATTATTGTAAGGACGGTTATGGTTAAGATCAGATTCATTTTATTTTTTATAGTAAAGTTCATCCATAATCACCCACTTGTAAAAAAGTGTAAAAAAGGATAAGCCTTTTTTACACTTTTCTATTTATTATTGATTCCTGAGCAGTTGATCTTCAGGGACATTTCGAAGCTTCCTAGCCGGGCTGCCGACTACTAAATCTTCACTTTGTACATCCCTAGTTACGACGCTTGCAGCTGCTACTGTACCATCCTCTTCGATCACCCTTCCAGGCAGGATGGTAGAATTGGCACCCACGCGGCCGCCTTTCTTAATGGTAACCCCTTTAAACTTATCGAAACGTTCTTTAGACCTTGCCATATAATTATCATTGGTAGTGACAACATAAGGAGCAATAAAAACAAAATCTTCTAATGTTGAATAAGCAGTTATATAAGAGTTGGTCTCCAGTTTGCATTTGCTTCCTATTGTACAGTCATTCTCAATCGCTACACCGCGCCCTACAATAGTTCTTTCTCCGACAGTAACCCGTTCTCTTATAGTAGCTAAATCAGCAACAAACACATCGTTTTCCAACCTGGCATTTGCATAGATAATGGAGGAAGTCCCTATTGTACAGCCTGATCCAATGACAGTTGGCGGAAGTTGCCCAACCTCAGGTAATATAGAGTTTTTAGCCCTTGCAGGCTGTTTTCCTATGACCACATTATCTTGAATGACAACATTATCACCTATCTCCACACCTTCATAGATAATAACATTATTTCCAATAGTGATATTCTCGCCAAGTTTGACGTGATCCTTAATAAGCACATTTTGTCCTTTAGTTAGAGACATAGTTACAATTCTCCTTAGTTAAAAAATTGGATTATCTTATCCACAATTTTTTCAGATGCCTTGCCATCCCCGTATAGGCCTTCAATATAAGGCTTCTCTTCTTTTTCAGATACCAGGCTGCTTAAGTTATCTTCTAATGGATTAACAAGCTCGTTCCAGCCAGCATGAACCGTCTCAACCCATTCTGTTTCATTTCTTAAAGTAAAGCATGGAACTTTTGCAAAATAAGCCTCTTTTTGCACTCCACCAGAATCAGTAACTATGGCAGATGCATTTTTCTCTAGAGTCAGCATTTCTAAATAGCCAGCAGGTTCTACAATTTGAAGACTGCTTGTTGAATCATTAGGAACTATATTTAGCTCTTCAAGCTTCTTTTTTGTTCTTGGATGTAAAGGAAGAATAACTTTTTGATTTAAACTCCCCAACTGATTAATGATAGCCGTCAACCTATCCGGGCTATCCGTATTTTCTGCCCGGTGGATAGTCGCCAATATGTATTCTTTTGGCAGCACCCCATATTGACTTAGGGTATCCTTTGATTTGGCGAGTTCAGTATTGTATAAAACTGCATCATACATAACATCGCCAACATTAAATACGTTTTCAGTTACACCTTCACTGCTTAAATTGTTCACAGCAGTTTCTGTAGGTGTAAATAGAATAGAAGAAATATGATCCGTAAGCACTCGGTTTACTTCTTCAGGCATTTTTTTATTATAGCTCCTCAGCCCTGCTTCGATATGAATGACAGGAATGTGAAGCTTGGCTGCACTCAATGATCCTGCAATGGTTGAATTAGTATCCCCATATACAAGTACAGCATCAGGTTTTTCTTTAATAAGAATTTCCTCAATTTTAATTAACATCTCCCCTGTCTGATACCCATGTGTACCGGACCCTACCTGCAAATTGTAATCAGGTTTGGGGATCTGAAGCTCTTCAAAGAAAACACCTGCCATTTTATGATCATAATGCTGGCCAGTGTCTACTATAATTTCCTCAAAGTGTTTTCTCAATACTCTCGATACAGGAGCAAGTTTAATGAATTGCGGCCTTGCACCGACTACAGTGACGATTTTTTTCATTTAATTTATGCCTCCTTAAAAAAGTCAGCAATCTTAGAAACGACATATTCCTGCTGTTCAGGCTTTAGTTCCGGGAACATTGGTAAAGATAGAGCCTGTTCACAAGCCTTTTCTGTAACAGGCAGATCTCCCTCTTTATATCCCAGTTCGCTGAAAACAGGCTGCAGATGAAGCGGCTTTGGATAGTAAACCATGGTAGATACACCATTTTCACGCAGATATTGCTGGAGTTCATCTCTTTTCTCCACACGGATAGTATACTGATGGAATATATGATAATTATCTTCCTTGATGAATGGAGTTTTTACCTTATCCCCTAATTTTTCGTTTAATAGCTCAGTATAATATTCAGCTTTTTCTCTTCTCTGCTTGCTCCAATCATTTAGGTGCGGAAGCTTTACATTCAAAATAGCTGCCTGCATTTCGTCGAGGCGGCTATTATAGCCTAATACATGGTGGTAGTATTTCGGTTTACTTCCATGTACACGGATGACACTCATCTTTTCTGCAAGAACTTCATTATTGGTTACAATCATTCCGCCGTCGCCATATCCGCCAAGATTCTTGGTAGGGAAAAAGCTGAAACAGCAGGTAGTTCCCAATTCTCCTGGCTTCTTCCCCTTATATTCAGCACCTATTGCCTGAGCTGCATCTTCCACTACACTTAAATTATGCTGATTAGCTATTTCCATAATTTCATCCATATCAGCCATTTGGCCATATAAATGAACAGGTATAATTGCCTTTGTCTTATCTGTAATTGCTGCTTTTATTTTCTTAGGATCAATATTAAATGTTAATGGATCAATATCTACAAATACAGGTGTAGCACCAATACGTGCAACTGCTCCAGCAGTGGCAAAAAAAGTAAATGAAGGAACGATTACCTCATCTCCAGGCTGTACCCCGCAAGCAACTAATGAGATGTGAAGTGCGTCACTTCCATTAGCTACACCAACTCCAAATTTAACATTACTATAGTCTGCAACATCCCGTTCAAGTTTTTTAACATTAGGCCCCAAAATAAATTGAGTATTTTCCATAACATCTTCTAGGGATGCTAAGATTTCCTTTTTTAAACTTTGATATTGTTCAGATAGATCAAGCATAGGTACCTTCATGATAACAAACCTTCTTTCTTTGTATTTGATGAACATACGTTTAAGAATTTTTCAGCGAGCTTTTCAATATTATGATGCTCATTAGCATATTGGAAAGCCTTATCTTTAATTTGTTTAACTTCCTCTTCACTTAAATGCAAGAGGATTTCTATGCCTTCCGCAAACTCCACAGGATCTTCGGGCTGTACAGTAACACCAGCCCCAGAAGCCTCAATTATATTATTTAAGACATTGCCGGCAAATATAACCGGCTTCCCTGCCAGCAAGTAATCATTAAGCTTGTTAAGGCTGATCCCGTACTTATATAGGGAAGTATTTAACATAGAGACCATTAAAATATCTGCTAAGTTCAAAGTAGATAATACTTCCTCTTTAGGAATACTTTCAAAAAAGTAAATATTTGAAAAAGGTTCAGCCAGTTTTTTTAAGGTAGACTTTTCTGCACCTTCCCCAATAAAAACCAGGGCTATTTGCTTGGAGTCTAAATACTTGGCACTTTGTACGATGGTATCCAGTGCATTAGCATGTCCATGGGATCCTATATACATAGCAATCTTTTCATGGTTTTCCCTTATTTTATTGATTTCTCCCTCTAAAGAAGGCTGATTAGTTAAATCCTCAATACGGGACATATGGATGCCATTAGGGATATAGTATATTTTGTTTCTGTCTATCCCTAAACTTGCAATGTAATCTGCTGCTCCAGGTAACGTCACAATAATTTTTTCCGCCTTTTTATATACGAACCTTTCTATGATTCCCAATAAAATGGCCAGAGGATGCCTCTCAGTTATTACACCAAAATCAATCAAAGTCCTTGGCCATAGATCCCTAATTTCAACAACATATTTCGCCTTTAATAACTTACTCAAGAAATAAGCTGCAAGGCAGGCAAAAAGATGGACAGATGAACCTACAATAACATCAGGCTTCTCCTTCCTCTTTTTGAGCCCTCGGAATATAGCCAAAATAAAATAACTAATCCAATTTAAAAGGCGTTTAGGTCCATTTCCAAAGTAAGGAAGACTCCACAGCCATTCAAAAATTACTCCATTAACGTTTTCCTGATAGTTTTTCTTTCGTGGATTTCTCCACTGAAAACGAAAGACATTAAAACTGCTGGCGAAAATTGTAACTTGATGCCCTTTTTTTACAATTTCGTTCGATAAATCATAATGTCTTGTAATCCCACTCTCATTTGGCTTTAACGCAACATGATTAAGAATCCATAGTTTCAATTTACCACCAACTTAAATTATAAGGCTTTGGCTGCTTATAGAGTTTTATATAACTCAATGAGTTTTTCTGCTTCAACGTCCCAATTATATTTCTCTTCTACGGCATTCCTGCCATTTCTCCCCATTCTTTCGGCTTCTGCTCTGTTTTCTGTAATCTGATTTATGGCATTGGAAATTTCATAGGGATTTAATGGATCTGCACAAATACCGCAGTCGTTTCCTTCTATAATTTCTTTCCACAAATCAAAATGGGAGGCTATAACCGGTATGCCTGCAGACATGTATTCAAACATTTTATTTGGCTGTGCATTATTGTGATTAGGTGCTGGATGATATAAAACCAGCCCCGCCAAACTTTTAGCCATTGTTTCAGCGACTCTTTTTCTGTCTGCGAATCCCAAATCAATAACCTGTTCCCATCCAGCTGTATTTTGAGCCTTTTCTTTTAATGATGGAGGGGAGAAATTACCGCCTAAAAAAAGTTTAGAATCTGTATAAGAAATAGCCTCTAACATCTCTTCAATTCCGCGAATCTTATTAATACCGCCAATAAAACAAACTGCTTTCTTTTTTTCATCCCACCCGGAATCAGGCACATATAACTCCGACAAAATGGGATAATTATTTACATTAATAGCCCGACACCCAAGCTTTTTAAATCTTTCAGTTATATGTGGGGTAGCTGCTATAACCGCATCGAACTTCCTTGCTGAAAAATTTTCGAATTTTTCAAATGCCCATGAAACCGCTGACCTTATCTTTCCGTTAATCCAAGCTTTGGAGAGAATTTGCCTTGGCACATCTTCATGAATATCATAGATGACTTTTTTACCTTTAAGCTTCAAAAGAAGCCCAAAAAAGATCATTTCTGGGTCATGAATGTGATAAATGTCTGCATTCTCTTGGGCAGCCCTCTGATAAACTTTATAGGAGGCTTTCAGCAGCCTCGTTGCACGCGATGTAATGTTCAATTTTACAGCAATGATATTGACACCGCGGTCAGTATGATCGGCTTCTTCAGGAACTACTAAATTGACATTAAATCCTTGCTCAGCAAGGCTCACGCATTCCTTCCTGAATATCCTTGTATCCTTGGAAGGATGTGAGGAGGTTATATGGCAAACTTTCATTAACTAATCATTCCCTAAAAAAATGTAGTTAGAACCAGAATTATTCTGGTTCTAAGCGTTTATAAACGGTAATATCCTTTATGCTGAGATCCGATTTCCTTCATCGCATTTCGGGTATCGAATATTAGCTCTGTCTTTTTGGCGATATGATTATAGTCAAAATCGCTATGATCTGTAAGAATTAATACTAGATCCGCTTCTTCCAATAATTGATCTGTCAATTTCCGGGTTTCAACACTCATATCACATGATCTAAATGCCTTTACGTATGGATCCACAACTGTCCAGTCCGCACCAGCTTCGTTTAAACCTTCGATTACTTTTAGTGCTGGTGATTCACGTACATCATCTATATCCTTTTTATAAGCTACACCAAGAATTAACACCTTTGCTCCATTCAGAGCCTTTTTGTTTTTATTTAGAAGCTCCATTGAGCGGCTAACAACAAACTCAGGCATGCTATTATTAATCTCACCTGCAAGTTCAATAAGGCGTGTATGATAGTTATATTCCCTTGCTTTCCATGTTAAATAGAATGGGTCGATAGGAATACAATGCCCGCCTAGGCCTGGACCTGGATAGAAGGCCATAAAGCCGTATGGTTTTGTAGCTGCTGCATCGATTACTTCCCACACATCAATGCCCATCCTGTCACAGAGGATAGCCATTTCGTTAGCTAATGCTATATTAATATGTCTAAATGTATTTTCAAGGATCTTCTCCATTTCAGCTACTGCCGGGCTGGAAACCTCATGAACGTCACCCTCAAGTACATTTCTATATAGCGAGCTGGCTATCTGTGTGCAAGCTTTAGTGATGCCTCCAATAACCTTTGGAGTGTTTTTTGTATTATAATGCTTATTTCCTGGGTCAACTCGTTCAGGTGAATATGCAAGGAAAAAGTCTTCTCCGCATCTTAATCCGGTTTCTTCAAGAATTGGCTTTAATACCTCTTCAGTAGTGCCTGGATAAGTAGTACTTTCCAAAACAACGAGCATACCAGGGTGCAAGTGTTTTGCGATTTCTTTTCCTGAACTTTCAACATAAGATGTATCAGGCTGCTGATAAATATCTAGAGGTGTAGGTACACAAATTGCAACTGCATCAACTTCTTTGATATGAGAATAGTCTGTTGTTGCAAAGATTTTCCCTTCATTTACTAATTCTTTTAACTCTTCGTCTACAACATCACCGATATAATTTATGCCGCTATTAACCATGTCTGTCCGGGATGCCTGTACATCAAACCCGATCACCTTGTACCCGGCTTTGGCCTTTTCCACAGCAAGGGGCAAACCCACATAACCTAGTCCAACAACACCGATTGTTGCTTCTTTGGCCATTATTTTATCCATAAGTTCGTTTCCAATTTTATTAAGAGTTTCTGACATTTTAAATCCCTTCCTTATCTTATGATAGTTTTACCGGAGTATTATTTTCAGCAGAATGATCAAGTGCAAGAACCAGCTGCAGTGCTTTTCTGCCATCTTCACCAGTCACAATTGGCTCTCTATTTTCTTTTATTGACTCTACCATGTCTTCTATAATACATTGGTGCCCCGGTTTGCCAATCGGATTATTTTTAATGTTTGCTTTTAACTCTTCTACATTGTCTTCATTTACAGATTCCATATTCCAGTGTTCAATAAGACTTGCTGTTACACCGCCAACCTTTACTGTACCCTTTTCTCCGAAAACACTAATCGTTTCCTCTAGATTTTTAGGATATATGGTAGTCGCAGCCTCAATTACACCAAGAGCGCCATTTTTGAACTTGACGACACCAGTTGAAACGTCCTCTGTTTCAATGTTCCTAAGCCGGGTAGCAGCCATACTATAGACTTCATCAACATCACCCATAAGCCAGATAAGCAAATCTAAATTGTGGATGGCTTGATTCATGAGTACTCCACCATCTAAAGCTTTGGTGCCCCTCCAAGCTGCCTGCTGATAATATTCATCATTTCTGTTCCAGCGAACAGTTGCATTCGCATGGCTGAGTTTCCCAAATTTGCCGTCTGCCATTGCCTTTTTAAGTTCAATCATGACAGGTCTGAAACGGTTGGGATGAACAACTGAAAGTTTAACATCATTCTCTTTGCAGGCCTCTATTATGGCATCAGTATCTTCAAGGGTAAGTGCAATTGGCTTTTCAATAACAATATGTTTTTTAGCATTTGCACATTTCACAGCAATGGAAGCGTGAAAACCACTAGGAGTGCATATATTCACTACATTGATTTGATCATTTTTAAGCATTTCATCTAAATCTTCATAAGTTTGAGCCTCATAGTCCTCAACATATGGAGTCATCCTATTGGGGTCGGTGTCACAAACCGCCAATAAATTAGCACCTTCTGAATTCTTGATAGCTTCCGCATGTTTTTTGGCAATATGCCCACACCCAACAATAGCAAAATTTATCATTTTTTTTGCCCTCTCTTTCTACTCCTATTTTTAAACAAAAAAATTTAATAAGTAAAGCAATAACCATGTGTTTCGCATAATGTTCATTTTTCAACTTATCTATTAGGTTAAGATTGATATTCGATTAATGACAGAAGTTAGCCAGAACCAGCATTTAAACGCCTAAATATTAAAGACATCAAATTTTTTATTCTGAGGAAATCAGAGCGGTCAATTAATAGAAACTGTCTATATGACAAACCTGTAATGCGGTGAAAAATAACTATTTTTATAATAAAACTAATGAAATAAGAAATAGTGGTAGCATATGCAGCACCAGATACTCCTAATTTTGGCACGAGAATCAGGTTCAAAGTAACATTGCCCACAACATTTATAATAGCAACATACATATTAAGCTCAGGCTTGCCACGGCCTGCTATATCATTTGACAATACTTTTTCAACTGCAAGCAACATAATTCCCGGCAAAAGAATCTTAAGCAGCAAAGAGCTTTCTTCGTATTGTGATCCAAAGAAAAGATCAAAAACCAGGTCTGATAGCAAAAAGGCAAAAATTCCGCCAATAAGGGTTATAAAAGCAATGTTCCTGGAAACAATTGCTGTTACTTTATCACGCTCTCCTTTATCAGTTGTTGAGGAAATCCTGGGAAATAGGACACTTGAAATAGCTACTGCCAATATGGTGATTCTCTCTCCCACATTTACAGAAACAGTATAAATCCCTACAGAAGCCGAGCTTACAAAATAGCCTAAAATTAGAATATCAAGTCTGTAATTCAAAAAGGTCATAGCATTACTGATGTGCGCTTTGATGCCATAATTAATGGCTTTCTTTAAATATAGGGTATCAAATTCCCCTCCAGTAACATCTACTTTCTTTTTCCTCAAATAATAAAAAATGGTTATCACAATAATAATATTAGCCAAAACAAATGCAATTATCGCACCATTTAGCCCAAGTCCGCCCAATATCACTAAAAGTGCAACCAAAGTTAGTAAGAATGCCTGAAAATAAACCATCAATTTATTAAAACTTTTGAAGTCCTGCAATCCATGGAAAACGGTCATAAGCATTTCCTTTATAAACATAAAAGGCAATGCCGCAAGAACAAGATAGAGCAGGCTAACATCTATCCCTTTAAAAAACTGGCCTGAAAAGAAATAAATGAAAATAAAGCCAAAAACTACAGCTATACCGCTTAAAATGAAAGAAACTAAAATATTCGTTTTAATCACGTTTGTAACAGAGATATTACCTTTGCTAATAAAATATGTAGTAGACGTATTAAGCCCAAGCGTCAGAAAAGTTACTAAAAGCAGAGGCAATAAGGTAATTAAAGAGTATTGCCCTTGGCCTTCGGGCTGTAGATAGCGTGCCAAAATGACTATTAGCAATACTCCCAAAATAATATTAGACATCTGCCTTACAATGGTACTAACAGTATCAGAAATAAACTTTTTATTTTTATCCATCTTGTTCACCACTGCTTAGCAAGTCCTCTCGGAAATCTGTATAGTTTTTGGCTGCGTTATATCTTTTCTCCCAAGTTTCTCTTGCATTCGTTCTTAATGCTTCTTTTTCCTCGTTAGAGAGATGATAAAATTCTCCGAAATAAGAAGATAATTGCTCCGGACTTATATCAACTGGCAAAAGTTTCCCGGAAGTATCGCTAACGATTTCCGGGACTCCTCCTACCTCTGTGGCATATGCAGGTATTCCATATCTGAATGCCTCCATTATTGTAACAGGGATTCCTTCGGATGAGCTTACGTTTACAAAAAGGTCAACAGGATGTTTTTTATAAAATTGCACTACTTCTGAATTGGTTAAATTACCCTCTAGTCTTGCATCGATGTTAGGCGGCAGAGCCTTTACTAATTCTTGGATTTTCTTTTCTTCCGGACCCGACCCAATGTGATGCCACACAACTGGTATATCCAGCTTCTTAAGAGCTGTAACGATAATCTCTACCCTTTTAACTGGTACAAGGTAGGAGCAGCTAACAATTACCAGCTCTTTTCCTATCGAAGCATCATTTCGATAATCATCACCATCAATCCCCAGTCTGCTTACCTTAATATGGTCAGGTGATATCCCTGTATACTTATTGAGCAAATAATTCTTTCCCTGCTGTGAAATTGTAAACAAACGAGTCAATTCTTGAATAACTTTAAATTGAAATGGTATGTATGGAGGTTTATGCCTTTCAGCATAAAGATCTCCACCATGGGCTCTGGAGTAAACGACTATATCATTTAATTTTTCTTTCAATAAAACAGCACCTAATGCCGATGGATTCTGCCAATAACAATAAATTATATACTTGCCCCGATCTTCTTCATTGTTAAAGTAGGTAACCAAACTATCTCGGGCAATCTTAGCCCACCCAAGCCAATTCATCATAGCAGCCACTCCGCGGACTCCATGACCTTGTGAAATCTTAAGTTCTTTCAGCAGCCACTCACTCATTTGACGGTCAATCAATGAGTTAAGAATCGATTTGATCTTCGCTGACCTTCCATTTTTCATATCATAAATACGTACATTATTAGGAACTTCTCTTTTTTCCTTTCTTGCATTTGCATACATAGGAAAAATTATAATTTCCTCAAACGACTCGCTTAAATATTTTATTTCCGTTTCTAAAAATGCTTCAGCATGCCCAAAAGGAAATGAGTGAGTGAAAAGGATTAGATTCTTTTTCTTCAAAATAAATCACCTTCCAACAAAAAAACCGAAAGTGAAAATTCACTTACGGTCGCAGTCTATTTTTTAGATTACGGTCGCAGCATTTAGAGGCGCCCTCTGACCTTTCGGAAAAACTTTATAAAAGGCTTATATTTATCATTGACCAGACCAATAATCTCAGCAATAATCTGTGCCATTATCAATAAGGCAAATAGAATAATTAAAGACCCCCACAAAGTAGATGTGGAAAATAATATGGCACTTATACTAAATAGTATTCCCAGCAGGTAAATAACCAATACAGTATTTCTATGAGATAGACCTAAAGCTAATATTCTATGGTGCAAATGCGATTTATCAGGAGCAGATATTGGCTTTTTATTGATAACTCTTCGGATTATCGCAAATGCAGTGTCAAACACTGGCACTCCAAGTATGATAACCGGAACAATAGTACTGAATAAAGTTACACTCTTGTATAACCCCAGTAGCGAAAGAACTGCTATTGCATACCCTAGGAAGAGAGCTCCGGTATCCCCCATAAAAATTTTAGCTGGATGAAAATTATAAAAAAGGAATCCAACAGTGCTGGCCAGCACAATTACGGCAAGTGTTAATATTAGAAACTTACCGTGAATCCCTGCCATAATACCTATGGTCGCTATCCCAATTGCTGAAATGCCTGCAGCAAGTCCATCCAGACCATCAATTAAATTCACAGCGTTAGTAATTGCCACGATCCATAATACCGTGATTGGAATCGCAAGAATTCCAAGATTAAATTTTTCCAAAAAAGGTATAGAAATATAATCAATTGTCAATCCTGTACTTACAACTACCGCTGCAGCCATTATTTGGCCGATCAGTTTATATTTGGCCGATAACTCATATTTATCATCCAGAATACCAATAATAACAATGATAAACGCACCAATTATGATACCAGTCATTTTCTGTGTATATAGACCAGCGGCAAAATAGCCGGCAATCACGCCGATAAAGATAGCCAAGCCACCTAAACGGGGCATAATTTTAGCATGTACCTTTCTTTGATTGGGCTTATCTGTTGCATTTATTTTTATGGCAAGTTTTATAATAAATGGTGTTACAGCCAAAACCGTGACTAAAGAGACAAAAAAAGCAAATATTAATTGTATAGTCATTTCGACTTCCCCTTTTTGAAGTTGAAAAATATAATTTTCAATCCTTCATTAGTTTACCACATGACAAGCATTATTCAATTTATAACAAATTAATTTTTCATTACATTTGTTTCAAATGGCACAGATGTACCAAATTTGTTCTTACTGTACTTAATTTTAATACTAAACTTTTCTGTGTCAATTATTATTTTCCTATTTAAAACCTGCTTCAAACCATGCAATTAAAGGAAAATCCCTCTTGGCTTCACCAACAGGGATTTAATTAATTATTTTTTATTATAATAATTCATAATTCCTTTATATATTGCATCCGCAGCTCTTTGCCTAAAGGTATTGTCAGCAAGCTTCTTAGCATCCTCGGGGTTGGATATAAATGCAATTTCAACCAGGACACTTGGTATTTTAGTGTATTTAATGACATAAAAGCTTCCTTGCTTTACTCCCCTGTCATTTGTTCCCATAGCCTTTACGAGTTCCTTTTGGATTTCTTCTGCAAGAAGCTTACTGTCTGCCGAGGCATATGCAGTATTATAGTAAGTCTCTGTTCCATTTGCAGAAGAACCAGAATAAGCATTTACATGTATACTTACAAATAAATCGGCACCCTTACTATGCGCCATCTGTACGCGCTCATCCAAAGTCGGGTATGTATCAGTATTCCTGGTCATCATTACTTTAGCTAATGAATCGTAAAGGCGAGCATTAACCCTTTTGGAAACATCCAGAACGATATCCTTTTCAAACATTCCATTACCAGAAGCTCCTGGGTCACTCCCGCCGTGGCCAGGATCTATCATAATGGTCTGCCCCACTGTCGGACCTCCTAGGATATTACTTATGCTGGCAGACACAGAAGCAGATCCCCCTAATATAGTAAAGCCCTGATATCCATTATTTATAATAGAATCCTTAGTAGCAGCAGGTATACTGGATGAGGTTAATAAAATTGGGTTATTCCTCTTAGCCGCCAAAACGGAACCTGTTAAAGCATCAGCAAAATTCATACCTGTTGCAACAAAAGCTTGGGATTGCGACTTGTAATAGCGATTGGCAATATTAGACGCAACAGCAAAACGATCTTTTCCATCTATCCTTATTGCATTTGGCAGACTATTAAAGACATTTTGCGATACACTCCCAGTTCCTCCGACTACAATTGTTTGATTTACGTTCCATTGGGTAATAATATTTTTAGTAGACGCCGTCATACTATTTGTATTCGTTAACAAAATGGGATACCCATTTCTGGCTGCATATGGAGCAATTGCAAGCGCATCCGGGAAATTCAACCCATATGCTACGACCACTCTATCCTTTTTCCCAATAAACTTAGCAATATTATTAGCAACCTCATATCGGTCCTGTCCCGAAATTCTATTAACGGAAATGCCCATAGCTCTTAATTCAGTAATTACTTGGTCAGACACACTTGCTTTTCCGCCTACAATTGTAACACTTTTTGCATTTAGTCTAATAATTTCCTGTTTTGTAACACTCGTAAGCTTCCCCGCATGAGTTAAAAGAATTGGTCCATTTAGTTTATAAGCTAACGGGGCAGCAGCCAATGCATCTGCATAGGCAGTATAATTAGCTAAAACCACATTAGCAGAAGTCGACCAGCCCTTTTTTGAAACATTTACAGCAACCTCAAAACGATCCTGTCCGCCCAGTCTAGTTGTGTAACCTTCTGCTGACGTCTGAACTGCAAGAAGCATGCTAAATGTAAATGTCAGCAAAAAAGTTACAAGTAATTTTTTCATTACTTTGCCTCCCTAATTAATCTCTCTCTTATTTTATCGGAAATATTCGACAGGATTCTATAAAAATTCCAAAAAAAAAATAAATTAGTAGTATCGTCTTACATCATTTAAGACTATGCTAATAATGAATTCTTACATAAGAATCTTTTAAAAGCCTATCAAACTGTGTTTTTACAGAATGGTACCCTGTTGCGTAAAAACCCTTTTGGGGGTTGTAACTTCCGTATATATTCACTGCAGCATTAAGTTTTGTTTGGAGTTTTGCATCCTCCAACTCAAGCTTCCGAATTGGAAGTGATATTGTCTTTCCTGAGAATCTGTCTGTGTATACCGAGATAAAATAGGTGGTTTTTAAAGGATGAATCTCACCGGATTCCTCCAGTTCTTTTAAGGCTTGGCCTATAAGAGCATGTGGCGGATGCCCATCATGCCATGACATGGACCTAAATTCGGCATCAGGGAACTTAGATAGGTAATTCCGTATTTCGTTTTTAATATTTTCTTTATTGAAGGTTCCATCCTCAAGTGTATTATCAAGAGCGTGGTCTTCTTTTACACCTAAAGTATTCGCTGCACTAAAATAATCATTTAAGCGGATATCCCCAAACTCTTTCAAAGTTATGTAGCCATGCAAAAAACCTTCTTTTCCCGGATCATGATAAACACCATGCCACCAGCACCAAATCGGGGCATTATTCATATGCTTTGCTCTCGATTCTTCATCGTAATGACCATTTACAATCTCTCTAGCAACAGAATCGGAACCTTTTGAAAAAATACCTAAATATACATTTCGGTTTTTATTTAATTGATTCAATATATCAATGCCAAAGGTTAGCACCTCGTCATCAGCATGTGGCACGAGATAAATAATAGGATCAGACGACTTTTTATGAAAATGGATATCCGAAATGGCATTGTCACTTACCGAAGCTCGGCCTCCAAGTACAACCACGTTATTAACAATATTGTTTTCAAAAACATCAAGAGACTCGGAAGGTACAAAATCACTTCTCGTCAATACGATGGACGCCTTCTCTTTAGCTGCAGCAACCGAACCAGTTAAAGCATCGGCAAATGACATTCCAGTGGCTAAATAAATCGAGTCTGCAGGCATTTTTTCTTTATAAACATTTGCGGCAACCTCAAATCTATTTTTGCCGCCTATTCTCTCCGGCCTTGGAAGCGCTCTTTCTACTAATTTACTTACACTGGCTTCTCCGCCAATAATTAAAGACATGCTTACCTTTTGCATTTTTATTAAATCTGCTGCTTGTACAGGCAGTGAATTTGGCCTGGTTAAAAGAATCGGCACTTGATTTATGGCTGCATAGGAAGAGATAGATAGTGCATCTGGATAATTTAATCCATCTGCAATAATGACACTTTCCCAGTTATTTATTATTTTGGCTACATTGGCTGATACCTCAAATCGATCCTTACCAGAAATTCTCTCAACATCTTTAATACCTAATAAACGAATTTGATTTAGGACAGAATCCGATACACTGGCTTCTCCCCCAACAACCACAACTTTGTTTGGAACTAATCTCTTAATTTCTATTTTGGTAGCCTCTGTAAGTTTAGTTGCATGTGTTAGTAAAATAGGAGCATCATATTTATAAGCAAGCGGACCCGCTGATAAGGCATCCGCAAAAGCGTTATAGTTAACCAACAAAACAGTATTTGCGCCATACCACTTTTTTGATACATTTACTGCTACCTCAAAACGGTCTTCCCCCCCAAGCCTTTCCGGAAGGTCATCAGCCATTACCCCATTTATGTGAAGGAATAAGCTACAAAGAATATAAACTAAAAAACTATAAAAAAACTTTTTTTTCAATTTTGTTCCATCTCCCTGTTATAGCTGACTCATAAACCCTACTAATTACCCTATTCCCTTTGGTCGAATAAACCTAAATACCCCCTTAATTTCCCTTCAATCTCATAAATTAGTTAATTTTACATATTTGTATATTAGCACATTTTTACTATTTTATATTACAAATGCACTAGTTTCCATAATTTACATTTGTGTTAGGTATAAAAATGGCCGCAACCTTTCTTGAAGGTTACGGCCTTTTTTATACCTTACTATACCTTACTGCACATTACTCGTTCTACTACATTAAATACCGGTTACAAATTAGCAATATATAGTCAGTTCCAGCAAAAAGCAAATAAGATTTCTTCAAGTAGTCTACACCCTATAATTGACAAAATTTTTGTCTTTCACCAAAAGAAAGACCCTTCAGAAGGGTCTTAAAAACAACTTTATTAGCGTTCTACCAAATTGGTGATAGGATAATAGAAGCCTAGTATTTCTTCATAATTCTTTCCTAATGCAGCCATACCTTTAGCACCATATTGGCTCATTCCAACACCATGGCCAAAACCTTTTCCGTCAATAGCAAAAGAACTATTAGGAAGCATAGATACTGCTTCAGGTGTTATAGAACCCTCTCCACCCAGAATAGTAAAATTATTTAGCATTTTCTTCTCGATGACACCCTCAGTTGGCTCAGTTAAGATATGTGTATTAGAAAGAAGGATATTCCCTTTCTCTTTCGCGGCAAGAACTGAACCCGTCAAAGCATCCGCAAAAGTTAACCCAGTTGCTATATAGGCTTTACTCGGAGATAGATTCAATTTATAAATGATATTCGCTGCCACTTCATAACGGTTTTGCCCGCCGATTCTTATAGGATTTGGCAGCTTGGAAAATACTGCTTCACTTACACTCGCAGGTCCTCCAACAACAATTGTCTGCTGGATGTTAAGCCCTTTCAGCGCTTCATAAGAAATAGGTGTTAGCTTTTCTGAATGTGTAAGGATAATAGGATATCCTTTTGAAGCTGCATATGGTGAAATGGCAAGAGCATCCGGGAAATTTAGGCCGTGGGCAATGATTGCTGTCTGAGCTCCTCCAAACCTCTTTGAGATATTATAGGAGACTTCAAAGCGGTCACGGCCCCCTATCCTTTCTATTCCTGTAACCCCTGGAATTGCCTTAAGTTCGTTAAATACTCCGTCACTTACACTTCCGATTCCGCCAATTACAAGAATATTCTTTGCTCCCAATCTTTCTATCTCTTTTTTGGTAATATCAGTAAGTTTATCTGATTTTGTAAGTAATATTGGTGCGTCATTTTTATACGCAAGCGGCCCTGCTGCTAAAGCATCTGCATACGCGTTATAAAACGCCACGACTACCGTATCCGATGAGTCCCAGCCTTCTTTTGAAACATTTACCGCTACTTCAAAACGGTCTTTACCTGCCAATCGTTCGTTTGTTCGATCCTGGAAGCTAGTAATCAAAGTACTTTTGAAGATTCCGGTACCAATAATACCCCTAATCTTGCTGGCAGATGTATCTAATGTTTTAGTGAAAACTTTAACTCTTCCACTGTCCATTACAATTTGTTTTGTTGATTTATTCTTTAATAGAAACTCAACTGTAATAGAACCATCGATTGCTCTCTCACCACTTGTTTTACCCGAAAAACTCAAATTTGGAATTGATACAATTTTTATCTCATAATCCTTATATTCCGTGTAACCGGAGAGCCAGGATTTAATGCTGTTTGAAACAGATGGATTGGTTTCAATCGCTGAACTCCACCATGTTTCAGGTTTTGATAAGTCTTTTCCTCTTAAATCAATTTGGTGCTTATCAAATTCAACTCCCCAGGAGTGCTGAGGATCATACTTATCTTTTTTTACATTTAAATACGGCACCAAAGTGGATGTAGGCCAGGCATTAGCATTGGACTCAATCATTCCCCCATTGCTTGAAGAGAAAACAGCATCAATTAGTCTATTATTATAGGTTAATACCTTATTCTCAGTTCCAGTTACAGCAGTATTCACGTATTTGTTATATGTACTTGAATCCACTACCCCACCATAAACCTGGTGCCCCTGTGTATCAGACACAATCACAGGCTTACCCTGACTTTTTAAAACAGAAACTAGGTTCAGTGCATACGTTCGGGCAGCAACCGCTTGCGCTTTCAAGGCTTCTATCCCATTTCCGCTTCCCCAAGAAGCAGGCATTTCACTTGGCAGCACACCTTTTAGATAATCGTTAAAGAGAATATCTTTATTGATAGGGCGGACATACTTGCCATCCTCAATAGTAAACTGAATATTACCAATATATCTTTTTTCATAAGTACCATATAAAGTAGTTATAGAATCCGGAGAGTAATCAGCGGCTTTAAGCAAAAAAGAATTGTCTTCGAACTCTTTAAGCAGTTTTGTACCCTCATATAAAAATAATTTACTATCTTTAACTTTTACAATATATGTACGTCCTGATATTAAATTAATAGTGTCGTCTCCATCAATTTTATAATCTCCATCAGACTTAAAGCTTAATTGATCTTTTTTTCCAATATAGTTGATTAACTTTACAGAAATTTTCTCTTCAGTGTCTACAGCAGCATCTACACCCGTGACTGAGGAGATAAGCGACAAAGAAAAAGTAAGTAATAGTGCCAGTAGAATTCTTAGCAAAACATAATACCTCCATACATTTTATTAGTCACATTATATCACAGGAATGGTAAAGAAAGGATGAATAATATAGGATTTTGTCTAAAAAGAGAGAAATCACCAGTTTAAAAAACGAAAAGAGTGGAATACTAGTAATTTATATAAAAAACTAAAAAACCCACCAAAGGCAGGTTTAGTTTTTTAAAAATAAGTACATTCATTTAGAATAGTAAACTTTTATTGCCTCTGCCATAGCCTTCGCCCTTTTTTCCTGTATAGAGCTGTTGGCCAGGAGTTTTACTTCGTCAGGGTTTGAGATAAAGCCTAATTCAATCAGGACTGAAGGCATTGAGGTCCATCTAGTTACATATAAGTTATGATCCTTTACACCTGTACTTGAATAAATTCGACTAATATTTATTCCTTGATAAACTAAAGATTTTGCCAGGTCTCCTGCCAGTAATTTGCTCCTTATTGCCGCCTGTGATGGGGTTGGATCGTAAGCTATATTCGGGCCATTGTAGCTGAGTGCCTTTGTAGAGGATCCACTTTTTACAAGGAATACCTTCCTCTCTGTATCTTCCTTTACAAAGGGATATTTAACCCCACCAGATAAAACATAAACATCTTTTGTTTCAATTGCAGGGCGGTAACTGCTATAATGCAGGCTTAACCCTCTTTGCTGCGGAGATATATTGGAATCATGATGAATACTAATGAATAAATCTGCTTTTGAATTGTTAGCGATTTTAGCTCTCATAGGTAAATCTACAAAAATATTTTTATTTGGATTTCTTGTATAAATTACTTTTGCACCCATTTTCGTAAGATGAGATGCAAGCTTTAGAGTAAACGCATTATTTAAATCCACTTCCTTATAGCCATTTTTCACAGCCCCCGGGTCAGCTCCACCATGACCGGGATCCAAAACAATCACTTTCCCCTCAAGTAATGACGAAGGCTTTACAGGTTCAGGGGCCTGACCTGTTAATATTAAAAATCTTTCATTCGGCACTGATGAGTTACCGCCCAAAATAGTAAAGTCCTTTATATTCTTGGTTAGAATAATGTCCTTAACAGAAGGTGGGGTAAAAGTCGGGCTGGCCAACAGCATCGGTGCATTTTCCTTGGCTGCCAAGACTGAGCCAGTAAGGGCATCCGCAAATGTCATACCAGTTGCCAAAAAGGACTTATCAGCTTTGGGATAGAGTTGTTTAATAATATTAGCTGAAACTTCAAAACGATCCTTCCCCCCAATTCTTTTCACATTAGGAAGGACAGCTGAGACTTTTGGACCAACACTGGCTTCACCACCGGAGATGATGGTATGAGAAACATTAAGAGTTTTTATTGCCTCTTTCATCTTTGGATGCAAGCTTGTACTTTGAGTAAGAAGAATTGGATATCCTTTAATCGAAGCATAAGGGGCAATAGACAATGCATCGGGAAAGTTTAAACCATTTGCAATTATAGCACCTTCCGATCTTCCCAATTTCATAGCAATATTATAGGCAACTTCAAATCGGTCAGTTCCGCCAATTCTTTCAATATCTTTAATCCCGATAGCGTTTAAATCTTCTATAACTTTCTCAGATAAACTACCAGGACCTCCAACTAAGACAGCTTTCACTGCTCCCAATCTCAAAATCTCTTTTTTTGTGGCACCATTTAATTCATTTAATTGGGTAAGTAAAATAGGTGAGTCTTCTTTAAAAGCGAGAGACGATGCGGCCAGGGCATCAGCAAAAGCTTTATAATTTGCCAGAAAAACAGTTTTTGTCCCATTTGGCCAGCCTGCTTTTGAAACATTCACAGCTACTTCAAAACGGTCTGTTCCGTCCAGCCTTTTCGAATTCACTTCGGCAGATGCACTTAAGATATTCATAGTTAATATTAAAAATAGCACACTAATAAAAACAAAAATTTTTTTCATGCTATACTCCCTTTTATTTCTCTTTATAATTTTTAAATATTTTTTCCAATTATACCATAAAATTTCACTTCACTTTCTGATAATTTTTAAAGTGCAAAAGAAAAAGCATTGAATCCATCTGCAGGATTCAATGCTTTTAAAGAAAAACCTTTAACTTGTCTTAATGCTTTCTAATGTATGTTTGAGACCTGCAGGAAGTTCCACGTCAGGTTTCCAGTTCAACTCTTTGATTGTTTCTCCATTGGAAAGAATGCTGTGTTTTATATCCCCTTTTCTTTCAGGGCCATAATTAGGTTCTTTGCTATATGAAGATAGCTCAGCCATAATCTTATAAAGCTCGTTAACACTTACTTTTTCTTCCCTAGAAACATTGAGTATTCTGTTGTCCCCACTCTTTAGAGCCTTTACATTTGCCTTTGCAACATCAGTAACATAAACAAAATCACGTGTTTGCTCCCCATCCCCGTCGATGGTCAGTTCTTCCTGGGTAGTAATTTTATCAGCAAATATGGCTACCACTCCACCTTCACCTTTTGCATCCTGCCTTGGACCATAGACATTCGCATACCTTAAAATTGTGTAGTCCAAGCCATGCAGCTTTTTAAACATTCTTAAATAGCGCTCAACAGTGTATTTCGATACACCATATGGAGCCAGGGGCTCTACTACATGATTGGTATCAACAGGCAAATATTCAGGAGTTCCATACACAGCAGCACTTGAAGCAAAAATTACTTTTTGGGCATTATACTTCACTGCATTCTCAATTACATTTAGAGAACCACGTATATTAATTTCTTCATCCTGCATGATATCAACTATTGATTCCGATACACTAACCTGCGCTGCCTGATGGATGACATAATGTGGCTGATGTTTCTCAAATACTTCAGTAAGCTTTTCGTCTAAAATTGACATTTCATAAAACTTCACTTTATTAACATTTATATTATTAATATTTCCGGTCCTAAGGTTGTCCACAACGATGACTTCATATCCTTGGTCAATCAGCAAATCAACTATATGGGAACCAATGAACCCGCAGCCACCAGTTACTAAAACTTTCTCCATATTTACACCTACTTTTTAGCATTCAATATCATTATTATATAGAATAGAGTTTTGAAATGCTACCCGACTGCTATATCCAATGTTCCTTTTGAATTACCTATAACTATTTGAAGGTTAGGAAGGAAGCAAACAGCAAATAAAGTTATAAACACTTCAAACTATACCGACAAACTCCACTTCAAAAACCAGTAATTTGTTGATGAACTTCAATAGTTAAAGAACAATTCAATGACTTTAAATTGATTCTGTAACATTTTTGTATTGAAAATCGTCTTTTATATAAATATCTAATTCATTTTTTTACATTTATTTGATATTCTATTAATATTGTTTAACTACTTAGGAGGCTTTTATATGGGGTCAAGAATAAAAGAGAATTCAAATAAAAAAAACAGAAAGTGGCTTAAAATATTCATATCGCTTTTTGTTGTTTTGTTTCTGTCAGTTGGGGCATATGTCTATACCGTTTACAACTCTTTAACAAATGCTGTAGAGACGATGCATCAGCCAATTGAAAGACAAAAATCCGAAAAACGTACAGAGGAAGTTACTTTTCAAAAGAAAGATCCCTTTTCTGTATTGTTACTAGGTGTTGATGAACGTGAAGGAGACAGAGGAAGGTCTGATACAATGATTGTCATGACCGTCAATCCAAATAAAGAATCTGTTCAAATGGTCAGCATTCCGCGCGACACACGAACGGAAATAATCGGCAAAGGCTTCGAAGATAAAATCAACCATGCATATGCATTTGGCGGAGTAGAAATGTCAATGGATACAGTAGAGAATCTTTTGGATATTCCAATTGATTATTACATTCAAATCAACATGGAAGGCTTTAAGGATATTGTAGATGCGGTGGGGGGAGTAACAGTTGAAAATGATATGGACCTTACTTTTAAAAATTACTATTTCCCAGAAGGCACCCTTAACTTAGACGGAGATAATGCCCTAATTTATTCACGTATCAGAAAAGAAGATCCTCGCGGAGATTTCGGACGCCAAAAAAGACAGCGTGAAGTTATCCAGGCAGTAATAAATAAAGGGGCAAGCTTCTCCTCCCTAACAAAATTTGATGATGTGTTTGGTGCTTTAGGGAATAATGTTAAAACAAACTTAACATTTAATGAAATGATATCTATACAGAAGAACTATGCGAACGCTCGAAAAAATATTTCTCAATCACAGGTGAAAGGAACAGGAACTAAAATTGATGGAATATATTACTTTTTAGTTCCAAAAGAGGAATTATCTACTTTACAAACTACTTTAAAGGAAAATTTGGAAATCTAAATACAACAAGCTTAATTATAGAGACCTACTAAAATGAGACAAGAAAAAACACCACCAAAGTGAAATGCCCCCTGTCAAGTAGACAGTGGAAATAATAAAAATGATTTAAGCGGCTTTAGCTCTATATTCCATAGGACTAAGGCCGTTTAATCTTTTTTGGTATCTTTCATGATTATAAAAATGGATGTACTCATCCATCGCAGTAGTAAGTTCCTCAAATGTCTTATATTTATGTAAATAATACTTCTCACATTTCAACGCCCCGAAAAAAGACTCCATTGGCCCATTATCGATACACCGACCAACTCGTGACATACTATGTGTCATTTCCGCCGCATCTATTTTTCGTTTGAACCTTTGAGAGGTGTATTGGAATCCTCGGTCACTATGTATAAAAGGATGTTATCCATTCAATAGTGCTGTGGCTTGATCAAGTGTCTTAAATAAAAGTTGATTGTTATTGGAGTGTCCTAGAACATAACTTATAATGGATCCGTCATAAAGATCACGAAACACACTTAAATAGGCTTTTTTTGATTGGCCATACTTAAATTCTTTAACGGCCGTTACCCACTTTTCATTTGGTTTTTCGGCTGTGAATTCACGATTTAATATATTGTCTGCCACATGTTGAGGTGTAGAGCGTTTATATTGCTTCTTCTTAACACGAATGACAGAGCGTAATCCAGCAACTTTCATCAACCGATCGATTCTTTTATGATTAAGTTTCTCCTCAAACTTTCTATTCATGTGAAGGGTCATCTGACGATAACCGAATATGCCATCAACTTTTTCATGGAGAATTTTCATCTCTTTTATGATTTCTTTATTCAGTATTTCTCTGAATGAAGGAGTACGATTTAGCCACTTATAGTATGCAGATCGTGCAATACCAGCAATTTCACAAAGTAAACTAATACTTAAACCTTCATTCTTGTGAAGCTCTTGAATAGCAACATACTTATCCTCAAATCGGATTTGGCTTATTTTCGCCTCCTTTCGACCTCCTCTAACTTTTTTAAAATAAAGTCTCTGCACGTAACCGTTCATTTTCTCTTTCTAATTTTTCTCATTTGAAGATTGATTTTCTCTTCTGGAGTCAAGCTAGTTTCTTCTTTCTTATTAACACGTTTATCTTTTAGCGCTTCATCTCCTCCATCTTCATACTTGTTTACCCATTGATAGACTTGTTGGTAAGAAACATTATAAGTATTAGCTGCTTCTTGATAATCTTTTCCGTTCCCCAAGCAATCAATTGCAATTTGTATTTGTTCTTTCCAAGTCGTTTTTCTTCCCTTAGTCATAGAGCTCGTCCTTCCTGGTGATGTATCCTTTAAATCTCTATGACTATTATACTTCTTTATCCAATCACTAAGGACAGAAGCATTTGATATTTCATACAATCTAGCAACCTCACTTAGAGAATACTCCCCAGACAGACAATCTCTAATGGCAGCTAGCTTCAATTCCTTAGAATACTTTTTCCAAGTGGAAGACTCTTTTAGACCTTCTAAACCACATTTATCATACTTGTGTTTCCAGTCCAAAATAGTTGAATGGTGCACGTTATATTTTAACTCAAGTTCATATGTTGAATAATCCTTGTCTAATTCCTTTAATATCTTGTATTTCTCCTCTACAGAGTAAGATCTTTTGGACATAATAAATACTCCCCCATAAGCGACCAGATTTTATTTTAATCTGTCTACCTAAAGGGGAGCATATCAAAATTTTATATTATGATTTAGGCGGTGTTTTTTCTTTTGGATAGGAGTTCATATCCATATTTAAAATAATGGAAAACTAATTAAATTTAGCAAAATGTAAAAGTGATAAATCAATCAATATCAGATGATTATATATCGATATTTAATGCTTGACAAAACCTGGATAAAATGGCTTAGAAAAGCGACAGATTAATTGGTTTTCTCTCTGCCTCTAGGCTGGCAATGAGCGGGAGGGATGGATGGATTTAGAAGGAAAAAAGAGGATTCTAGATATAGACGGATATTTAATGTAAGTAACATTAGATCGTCATAATTTTTAGCAACCTTGAAAGCACCAAAAGCATCTTATTTTTAGTAACATAAGTTTACCAGACCAAATTAGACCATTAGAAAGGATCAATGTATATCTTTAAAAATTTCTTTTGTAATGGACACAAGAGAATAAAAGCTCCCATTAAACGAAATCATCAGGTTAGATTGAATCGTTCTGTCAAGTTAGCTGTTATCAGAATTCAAATAATGAGTTATTAAGCTTAATACGCTTTTAGGTATAATTAACCTACCGCCCCCTAATCACAGGGGATAGGTAGGTTTTTTATAACCGGGGGTCAGTCATCATGCCTCTAGTTCTTATTTTTAGCTTTTTTGCATAGTCCTCTTACGTTTTTGCCTCCACCTTTTATGCTGTAATCTAAACTGTGATGGGTTTGTGACAAGCTTAACTAATTGTCTTAACAACCAGTTTTCTATTTTAACATACTCCTTTTCGATAACCATTCGCTGTTTATTTACCGGACTTTTTTTATGTTGATTGTTTTTATTTCCCTCTATTTTATTTTCGGTTTGCTTTGGATTCTGCTCACTTTTTTTCACTGGAGCCTCACTAGTTTTATGAACTACAGCTTTTGTTACTTGGTTATTTTTTATACTTGGATCTGAACCATTTTTAGTTTCCTTTTTTTGTTGGCCAATATTAATGGACTGGTTCTTTGGATTAGTCTCCTTCATTTGCAAAAAATAAGTCCTATATCTATCATACAAAGGTGAGCTTAAGGAAATTTTCCGTTCATTATCAAAATTATATTTTAATGAAACTTTCCCCGGAAAATTCAAAGTGTAAAAACGGAAATCTAATGTCCTTCGAAACCTCTCCCCGTTATCTCCCTTTACTACCTGTGAGTTAGTCTTTGCAAATGAATAAAAGTCAGTAATAAGGTAATGAAAAAACTTCTGTACCTTTTTTCTATCTACTGTAAATAGGTTATTTAAAGTGCTTATGGCTTCATCAGTTGTTTTTACATTCTTATTCACACCAGGAATTCCATAAAATACTTCACCAACATATAATACTGGTTTATACCACATCATGGCCTGAAGTCCTACCCCTGAATTTATTAACAATATAGCGTCAGACAATTCAATTAAGTCTTTAATATGTGTATTATCATCTACAAATTTAATTTTTTCTGAGGGATTGTGGCTTTCTAAAGGATGCTTCTTGGCAAGAATTACCCATTCTTCTCCTAAACTGCTTTGCAATTCCTCTGTAAAAGCTACAAATTCATTCATAGATTTTACTGCACCTGAAAAATATTTAATCACAGTATCATTGGGTCTTTGAAAGGGAATAAATAAAACTTTTTGATTTTTAATATCCAATTTTTCTGCTAACTTGCTTCCACCTAGTCTTGAACCTTGCTCCTCAAGGTCTTCTTCAGTAAAATAGGTTTCTTCAAAATACTTTTCAACCTTTTCAATTTGTTCCACACTTAATTCCTTATCCCAATTTTCAAATGAGTAGGAGTCGCTATCTGCATTAAAGCCATTACTATCAAAGAAAAAGGAATCCTTTAAGGCACCTCTTTCAAATACAATTAGGGGTATCTCCTCTTCTTTTAATAATTTATAAACTGCTAATCTTCTTTCATTAGCATAAGGATTGTGTAAAAAAACGCGATCAATTGAGGTATCTTTAATATATTTCACCATACTTTGTGCATCTTGAAAATCAAACTCAGACCTGTAGTCCACTTCTCCTAGATGTGGAATAATTTGCCAAAGTGAATTAAAGAATGGAGTATTCTTTCTTCCTAATGCCAGCGACTTTCCTTTATATATATCAGGAAGAGGAGTGGGATGGATACCAGTTTCATCAAACTTTTTCATTTTATCTACTAACAATTTACGATTATTAATATTAGATCCCCTATATTTTGAACCTTTAACAATTGGTTCATGCCATATATGAGCTAAGAAAATACCTTTAGCAAACAATATGTCACCATATAGACGGAACATACTCCGAAAACCTTCATATTTATTTGCATTCCAATGTTTAAAGTCCTCATAATATTTTGTTGGGCGTATAAATTTATTATTTATTGTTATTGCCCTATGATTAAACTCAAAATCTTCAAACCCATGTCCAAAGAAGTCTTTATCATGACCACCTATCGATAGATAATGTGATCTATTAATGACAATAGCTGACGTTCCAGGAGCTAGGAAAGAAATAATATCTTTATCTTCTTCTAATAAGTATTGAAAGAAACGTGATTTTCTTTCATCGTTAGGAGTATTTTTATAAATTTTACTTCCTTCTTCTGATAGATAAATACATGGAACCATTAAAATTTCAGCACTATTTTCCCTTAGCTTTTGTATTTCTATCTCCATTAACAGCTCTTCATAGAACCCCTCATAAGGCAATAGGTCTACATCTTGAAAAAATAAGAATTCGGTATTGCAATATATTGCACCTATGTCACGAGCTTTTCCTGCTGAAAATATTTCTGTTTTCGTATCAACATATAAATAATCATTATTGTTAAGATTACATATTGATTGAAGTTCTTCAGAGATATTATCTGGACTTCCACTATCAACTAAGAAGAACTTTACTCCATTTGGCAGCTTGACATTAAATAGGTTTTTAACTCTCTCTAAAGCATCTTTACGGTCAATAGAGTACCTAAATGGAATAATTACCCCAAGAATTCCTTTTTTATCCTTTTTGTTGTTCTTAAAATATTTTATATTTCTTAATCTCATGAATTGTAATCCCCTTTTGCTATGATTAAATAATTCACATTTGCCATAACAATTTACATTGGTTTTAAAATCATTTTTTTATCGTGTAAGTTTATAATTACCTCATAACCATTTATTAAAATGAGATAATCCTCTTCGCCGTTCTTAATAGAAGCTAATGTTAACAAATCATTTAAAAATGGATCTTCAATATTAATATTTGAAACTATGATACTTTCTGCAAAATCATTTTCATCAAATATAATTCCAATATTTTCTCCATCATAGTATTGAATTTTTTTTCCGGTATCGTTAACTGATTCTCCAGTTAAACCTCGAAGACTAGATTTGACATCCATATATGGCATCCCAAGATGAGCAATATAAAAACTATAGGCAGCAGAAAACGTATTTGGTGTAAAAACTAAGATATCTTCTAAAAAAAACTTATTTATTTCAATATTTTTCTCAAGTAACTTAATTTCTTCTAAATTAACATACCCGGATACATGGTCAGTCTTTACCCTGTATAAATCTCCAGTTTCTTCAATAACCAAAACTGATGTGCCAAAGCTTATCGTGCTTCCCGTTTTTCTTAACTTTATATCAGAATACACTGTTGCAGGGTTTCCTATTACTATTCCATTTTTGTTTATTTCTTTATTTATTGTTTGTTCATTACTTTCAACTTTATTATTCATTTGATTATTATCTTTGCTAGCCTCTTTATACATATCCAAATCTACAAACATAAATAAAGTACTAGTAAGCAACAAAATGCAAATAAATATAATCTGTAGAGTTCCTTTAATTTGAATTAAAGGATCCTTTTTATTCCTTTTTTTAGAGGATCGTGTTTTACCTCTAAAAAACTCCTGCTGGTCAAATTGTTCTTGCAGCATTGTAGATCTGTAATCTTTCTTCTCTTTTTCACTCAAAGAATTAAACCACTCTATAAACTCTTTATATTCTTTTAGAACTTGTTTTTTATCACCAAACTGTTTAATCTCACCAAAATGAAGCCACAAAACTCTATCACAAAAAGAACGTATTTGGGAAATTGAATGACTAATAAAAAAGATAGTTTTTCCCTGTTTCTTGAATTCTTCCATTTTATTAATGCATTTTTGATAAAAGGTTTGATCCCCTACAGATAAGGCCTCATCGACAATTAACACATCTGGATTAGTATGGATAGAAATAGAAAAACCCAAACGGGACTTCATTCCACTTGAATAGTTTTTTACAGGCTGATACATAAAGTCACCAATATCTGCAAAGTCAATAATTAAGGGAGTTACTCTGTGGATCTCCTCTTTTCTTAAACCAAGCATCAAGCATTTTAGCTCAATATTTTCATAGCCAGTCAAATTATTATTTAGTCCGGCTGAAATAGCAATCAATGAACTTTCACCATCAATTTGAACTTTGCCTTTCGTTGGTTCAACTACTTGTGCTAATAAGTTGGATAAAGTAGATTTACCAGAGCCATTTATCCCAATAACACCTATGCTTTCCCCTTCATTAACCTCAAAGGAAATATCTCTTAACGCAGAAAATTGCTTCGTTTTCTTTCTAATAGACAATAAATCCAATAATTTATCTGACTGCTTTTTATGGAAATTATAAGTTTTAGAAACATTAACAAACTTCACTTTTGGCTCCATGAATTATAAGCCCCCAAATTACAAATAATCGACAAAACGTTTTCTAAACTTTAAATGTATTGTTGCGCCAAAAAATAAAATAAATAGAGTGAAACTCCAAAAGTAAAAAGTATAAGCTAAATCTTCAAAGAACCAGGTTTTAAACAAAAATGTATTGCGGAAACCTTCAATTAAATAATAAATCGGGTTTAATTTTAAAATGTTTTGTGCATATTCAGGAAGCCTGCCCGTATCCCATAAGATAGGCGTCAAATAAAATAACATTTTCATCATTGTTTGTAATAAAGAATGAATATCTCGTACAATTGTAGAGAACGTAGAAAATAACAGCGAAAATGAGTATAAAAAAATATATAAGCAAAATAAATAATAAATTATTTGAACGTAATATATACTAGGGTAAATACCATTCATTATTAATATAAATAATAATACGATTAACATAATTATAAATGTAAAGCTATTACTTACGATGGTTACTGCAGGGAGTATACTTACAGGGAACTTCATTTTAGATACGAGCGATAGCCTTGAATAGACACTATTAGCACCTTGTGTAATGGATGGGTTAATAAAAAACCATGGTATTAATCCGCAAACCAGCCATACAAAAAAAGGAACATCACCTATTGGTTCTCCACCTCGTATTCCCAATCCAAATACCAGCCAATAAATCAGTATTTGAACAGCTGGATTTAGAAATTGCCACAAAACACCCAAATAATGAAGAAGATACTTTCCTTTAATATCGTAAAAAGCCAAACGGCATATTAAATTTATATTGAGCAATTGCTCTTTAAAAATCTGAAAAATTGAGCTCATATTTATTAGCTTCCTAACCTTTTTTCTATATACCAACAAAACCCAAATGTTATTATAACATTTAATTTCCCATTTCCCTCATTATCACGACTTCCATTTTAAGGAACCCCAAATAATAAAGGCACTAAAAATCAATAGGGAGTCTATTACTCCCTATCGACAGATGAAGCAATTTTTCCAATTACCTCTTCTAAATCAAGCTTTTTTTTTGTAACAGGGTCAGCGTATTTTGGATAAAGGATATATGCACCTGCAAATAACTCTTCAATTGTTAAATTTCTTTTGCGCCGGCTAACCTTCTGTCGGTCATCTGTCAGTCCCCAGCCAGAATAAAAAGGAGCTCCCAATGTCGTTACAGAAATTCCCCTTAACAATGCTTCAAACCCTGAAAGCGATGTAATGGTATAAACATGGTCGATGGTCTGAAATGAATCTACTAAACTTAAGGGCTCTTCTATAACCTTCGCTAAATGCTTAACCTTACTCGGGTCTGACTGCATCGGTCTTCTGCCAGTCAAGACATCCGGATGTGGTTTGTATATAATCTCAGCATCAGAATTTTCAATACTTGCTAATTGAACTAAATCGTTATTAGTCCAATTCTTTTTACTGCCTTTCTTTAAAGAAGCATCATCTTCAACCTGGCCAATAACTAATATTCTCTTTCTGTCTTTAGGGCCATAGATTTCTTCGATATTCTTTTTTTCAACATGATTATATTTGCTGACACCTAATTTCATCAGCAAGTCTATACATGATTTTGCTCGTAACAATAGCTCTGGATTACTCGAGAAATCATAAAAATTTAAAATTTCTTCTAAATCACATGATTTTGTTGAGTCGAAGTACATACCGGTTTTATCAATACATATAGAGTAGGGGGCTGTGTGCATGGATCCTAATCCGATTGATCTTATAAAACCATCTTCTATTCTGTACAATGGAATATTGTGTATTTTGCTATACTTAGTGACCTCTTCATCCTCGTTTACACCCCAAAAAATAAATACCGAATTTGGATTCCTTTTTATCAGTGGCGTCAGTAAAAACGTCCACTGAGTAAAAGGAACAAACATTAATTTATACTCAGGAAAGAATGCTTCAATATAAGGTTGCTTCCATTTAGAAACTCTAAATACTATCGCTGTCTTTTTAATGTTGTTTTGTTTTTTTAATAAAATCCAATAAGATACTTTCAAAATAAATTGGACTAACATAATAAGTTTTTTTGCTCGTTTTTTCATAATTTAATCCTTTTACTTTATACTTGTGGTCTATGAACAGCTAAATAATTGATTACATCAAATATTGTACCGGGCATCCCCGTTTCAGGATGGATATAACGAGGATAAAGCAGATATGCCGCAGCAAAAATCTCTGTTACACTACGTTGCTTAATCCTTCTTTCCACCTTTTGCTCATCCTTGGTTACTCCCCAACCTGCATAAAATGGCATTCCGAAGCAGTGGACCTCTTTTCCTAGCATAAGTGCCTCGAAACCAAACTGAGATGTTACGACGTATACTTTGTCAACCTGTTCCAATAGAGATAATGGGTTACAGTCATTATATAGAAAACGGACTGACACTCCTACATCTTTATGAGTGAGATTTCCTTCCTTCTTGCCAGAGATTACATCCGGGTGAGTTTTAATGAAAATGTCAGCGTCAGGGTTATCTTTTTTAGCTTTTTCATACATTTGTTTAAACTGCTCTTTATCAGCCAATCCTAATGAAATGGACATATCACCAAGCGTTTGATCAACAATAAGGACACGTTTCTTACCATTATTAACAAAAGTGTTTCCTTCAACCATTGGAGCATGATTATATTTGCTCAAATAATTCTTTCTAATTAAAGCTAATGCCTCTTCAGCATCGTTTAAAATTTGCTCAGTCTCCCAGCCGCTGCTGTTTAAGATGTTTTCCAACCTTGAAGGACGAGTTGCATCATAATATATTCCTACATCGTCTAAACATATTGACAATGGAGGTGAGCCGTCAACCCCTAGACCTATAGATCTTAAAAAGCCATCTTCCAAGCCCAAATAGGGGATATTGTGCTTTTCACAAAACTCTATCGCTTTTTTTGCACTTGGCTTCATCCCCCACCCAGCAACATAATCGATCTCACCGACCCTTTCAGAGGGATTAAAGATCAATTCACCTTTTAGGAATGACTGGAGATTCGGAATGGCTTTAATTCCTTTTGACATAACCCCAATCTTAGAAACATCTTCTTTTGGAATTGAAAAATCCAAGGTACTTTTAAAGGAATTAACCTCATTAATAAGATTTCTGGTGTTCAAATCCTTCATACATTTTATAGTTTTTATCGCTTCTTCTATGCTAATAAACTCCTTAGTAATTGGATGCATGTACTTTGGATATAAAATATATGCTGCAGCAAAAATTTCTTCAACTGAAAGTTTCCTATTCCTTCTTCCAGTTGTTTGTCTGTCATCAGTTAAACCCCAGCCAGAATAAAAAGGGGCTCCAAATGTAGTTACCTTAATACCTCTTAATAAAGCCTCGAAACCAGAAAGAGAGGTAATTGTATATACATGGTCAATTGTTTCAAAAGCATCTGTTAAACTAAGCGGCTCTGTGATTACCTTTGCAAGGTGCCTGACATCATCAGGATTGGATTGCATAGCCCTTTTGCCAAACAAAACATCGGGATGTGGTTTATATATTATTTCGGCATCCGGGTTTTCCATTTTGGCAAGCCAGACAAGGTCGTTATTTGTCATCGGCTTTGAGCAACCTCGCTTAATGGATTCATCATCTTCTACTTGGCCAATAACCAATATTCTCTTTTTAAGCTTTTTTCCATAAACATTATTAATGTTTTTTGAGTCAACGTTATTATATTTACTTATGTTTAACCCTCTTAACATTTCAATACAATTTGCAGCACGAGCCATCAATACTTTATCAGAGTTAAAATCATATTCATTTAATAGGTCTTCCAGGTCACTTGGCTTAGTAGCATCATAATAAAGGGCCTTTGAATCAATAGATAATGAAATCGGAGTACTTTTGGAAGCTCCTAGCTCAACAGATCGAATAAAACCATCCTCAATTCTATAGTAGGGAATTCTATTCTTTTGAGCATACTTGATTACTCTGGGCCTGTCCTTGTAACCCCAAACCATAAAAACCTTATTTTTAAATTTTTCGGCCTCATTAATTATATAGTTAATGTTTTCATTGTCTTTTATAAAAATTACTTCATATTTCGATAAATAAGCTTTTATATATGAATGCTTCCACTCACTAAAACCAAACAAGAAAGCTATAGGCTTCTTCGTTATTTTTTTAGGTTTTAACTTTTTTTGTATTATGGCTACTTTTAGAAAAGCATTATATCCAATTGTTTGTCTTAGCAGACTCTTTAATCTCCCCATTTGAACCACCTTTAGAGATTTTCAGATTTATATGAACAAGTATTTAATATCTCCGTTACAAATTGAAAGCACTAGTAACAAGTTATTTAATAACCAACTAGTGCTTTCCTATTTTAAAAATATTTTCCTAATGATTGAATGAAGTTTGTATGGGTTTTTTCATCAACACTTCGAATACTAACCTTTTGCTGTGTTGCCTGTTCTATGAGGGGCAGTCCTTTAACTTCATTCCCTTTTTCACGGGGAATAATATGGAAGTGCAAGTGCCTTACAGCCTCACTAATAGTTACAGTATACACTCGATCAATGTCTAGCTCTTTTTTTAGAGCTTCTTCTAAACGTTTAAAAAGGGGACCAACTTTAAGTAATTCTGAGTGACTTAGGTCAATCCAATTTTCAACGTGACGTTTTGGCTCTATATATAAGTATCCTAGTATTTGTGAATCAAGCGGCCCATGAGTTACAATCCAGTACTCATCTTCAAATATAGTTGTTTCAAGATTACGATGTTTTTCACATATTGGACAGTCACTCATTAGAAATACTCCTTTTATTGAACCACTCTGATTTTGCCATATAGGTAATCATCTAAGAGAGTTTCATAATCATATTGTTCTTGTAATATAGATTCAATTATATCCCTTACAGCACCTTCCCCACCTTTTAGTAGAGAAACATATTTTACCTGTTCTTTTACATAAGGTACAGCGTTATTAGGTGCTGCGGGGAACCCTACCTCACGTAAAATAGGTAAATCATTTATATCGTCCCCTACATAACAAACCTCATCCAACCCTATCTGCAGCTCAGATACGATTTGCTGTAGGACTTCAAGTTTTTCATGAATTCCCTGAAATACATAATCAATTTTTAATTCTTTTGAACGCTTAGTTACTGCTTCGGAAGATCTGCCGGTAATGATTGCTGTCTTAATTCCTGCATATCTCGCAAGGCTGATTCCCATTCCGTCTTGAGTATGGAAAGCCTTATATTCTTCTCCATCAGATCCCATATATAGTTTTCCATCTGTAAGTACACCATCAACATCCAAAACGATAAGTTTGATCTTTTTCATTAAGGACTCCTTATAATCCAAGATTCATAAGATCATGAATATGGATCATTCCAATTGGTCTATAGTAGTCATCAACAACAGGTAGTACGTTAACTTTCTTCTCTTCCATTAGACGGAAAGCTTCAGATGCAAGTAGCTCACCTTGAATTACAACAGGCTCTCTGTTGCATAAATCATCTACAGACTTAGATAATAAATCAGGTGATAAAGCAAAAGCCCGCCTAATGTCTCCATCGGTTAAGATCCCGACCAATTGGTCATTCATGTCGACTACACTTGTTGCACCCAATCCTTGAGCCGTCATTAAGAAGAGAGCTTCCTTAATAGTTGCATCTCCCATAATGAGAGGATTTTTACGAGTTGTCTGAATAACATCGTTAACAGTTAATAAAAGCTTCCTTCCTAGGGAACCAGCTGGATGAAACACAGCAAAATCTTCCGGCTGGAAATTCCTCGCTTTCAAGAGTGCAATAGCTAAAGCATCACCTAAAGCTAGAGTAACAGTTGTGCTAGTAGTAGGTGCCAGACCTAATGGGCAGGCTTCCTTCGCATTACCAATTGTTAAAACAATATCTGATTTTACAGCAAGGGTAGATAATGGATTTTTGACAATCGCTATCATTTTAGAGCCAATACGTTTAATAGAAGGAATCAGATTAAGAACTTCATCAGATTCCCCGCTATTCGAAATAGCGATAACCACATCATCCTTTGTTACCATTCCAAGGTCACCATGGAGTCCTTCAGAGGGATGCAGGAACAAAGATGGTGTACCTGTACTTGCCATAGTAGCGTTAATTTTTCTGCCAATGATCCCCGATTTTCCGATTCCAGTTATTACGACTCTCCCGCGGCATTGCAGAATCATATTAAGGGCGTCATTTATAGAGTCACCAATTACCTCTTTCAACTCCAAAATTGCCTGTGCCTCTTTCTCTAACACTTCCATAACACTATCTGTAAAATCAAGCGAAGGCGCTTTAAGGTCTAACATTTATCTTCCCCCTGTTTTTATAATTGTTTTACTAAACGGTCAATTTCAATAATTGGCTTTAATACTTCTTCGAGGTTTTCAAGCCTGACCATATTTGGGCCATCTGATAATGCATTATCTGGGTCAGGATGAACTTCCATAAAGATTGAATCAACGCCTACGGAAGCAGCAGCTCTTGAAAGATACGGTACAAACTCTCGTTTCCCTCCTGTAGTAGTGCCGTTTCCTCCAGGTATTTGCACACTGTGTGTAGCGTCAAAAACAACTGGAACATCCATTTCTCGCATTGTGATTAGTGATCGCATATCAACAACAAGGTTATTATAGCCAAAAGTTGTTCCACGCTCAGTTAAGAGGATGTTATCATTTCCAGACTCACGAAGTTTGGTAACAACATTTTTCATATCCCATGGAGCCAAAAATTGGCCTTTTTTTACATTAACAATTTTCCCCGTTTTTGCAGCAGCTACCAAAAGATCGGTCTGTCTGCAAAGAAACGCTGGAATTTGGATAATATCAAGAACTGCTCCAGCTGCTTCTGCCTGGTTTGGCTCATGAATATCCGAGGTTACCGGCAGATTAAAAGTTTCTTTTACTTTTTGCAGTAATTCAAGCCCTTTTTCCAATCCCGGTCCACGGTCTGAATATATGGATGAACGATTAGCTTTATCGAATGAACCTTTGAAAACAAAAGGTACATTAAGTTTCGTTGTTACCTCTTTGATTGTTTCTGCTGTTTCCATAACAAGCTGTTCATTTTCAAGCATACATGGACCAGCAATTAACACGAATGGATTATTACCGCCGAATTTAATTTCTTCATTTAAAATAACTTGTTTAGACATGATGTTTTCCTCCTAAGATTTTTTCCACTTTTTCAATATCCTCTGGCGTATCAACACCAATTGCATTATATTGCGTTTCAATTACCTTAATTGTATAGCCATTCTCGAGCAGTCTGAGCTGTTCAAGCATTTCCACTTCTTCTAAAGGCGTTTGTGGCAAATTAACAAATTCATTAAGAATCGATTTAGGGTATCCATAAATACCCAAATGTTTAAAGTAGTCAATTTCCTTATTAGAACGGTTATATGGAATGACTGAACGTGAAAAACACAAAGCATTTTGCATTTTGTCAGTTACAACCTTAACCACATTGGGATTTGCTACATCATTATGATCATGGATCTGAGTCTTAGCTGTGACAACCACCCGCCCGTTCTCTGCCTGAGCTGTTTTTATCAAATCATCAATAAGGCGTGGATCGATTAAGGGCTCGTCACCCTGAATATTGACAAAGAAATCACCCTCTACCAAGGAGGTTACTTCAGAGATCCGATCAGAACCTGTCTCATGATCTTTTTTTGTCATAACAGCTTGTCCACCAAAACCTTCAACGGTCTTAATAATTTTTTCATGGTCAGTAGCAATAACAATTTGATCAATATACTTACTTTTTGATACCTGTTCATACACATGCTGTATCATAGGCTTTCCATTAATTAATGCTAGTGGCTTACCCGGAAAGCGCGTAGATCCAAAGCGTGCAGGAATGACACCAATAATTTTCAATATTAACACCTCGATATCAACCTTGATTAATAGGTTCATGTATTTTATCAGCTATGTTTTTAGCTGTTTGGCTGTTCGGGATATTCAGCGTACCCTCAACCTGGTAATGAAACCTTAAATAATAGATGAATTTTTCAACCCTATCCTTGACAAAAGGGATATTTATGGAATTAAAAAGGCTCTGATATAATTCGTTAGGATTAACACACTTTTCCACGATACCATCAATATTATAAAGTGCATCTCCAAGTGTAATGACGGGCTTATTCTTGGCTAGCGCCTCTATACCAACAGTTGAGTTTATTGTTATTACTGTAATAGAATTTTTAATTAATTTATTTACACTATATTTTTGAATAAAAGTGACCTCTTTAACATTTTCATACTTCTTCTTTAGTTGCTTGTAATTATTTCTTGACATATCCTCTGGATGCTCTTTTACTAAAATTGCGATATTGCGATTATGCTTTTTATTGTATGTTGCTACGGCCTTGTGAACATAAAATAAAAACTCTTCCATCGTCTTTATTCTAGGAGAGTTATAAAATATCTGTGTATCTCTTGATACTTGAAAAGGGACAAACACATATTCGTCCGGAAGTGCAATTTGATCATCTTTTCTAATATGGTAGGTCTTCTTAAAAATAAAGTACTTTATTGCCTGCCACAAAGTAATGTGATCATACAATCTTGGATGAATTTTAAAGAAGCTGCCTACCATTGACAGAAACTTCACTAAAGCAACTTTTGTAAGGCTTTCTTTTCTGTTTAAAAATAATTGCGGGTTCTCAGGCTTAAAAAGATATTTTTTTAACCGCTTTTTATCCATTATAATAGAATCATAAAAATCGGATTCCTTGTTCACAGAAGAAGCTGCGTTAATTCCCTTTGAATCACAAGTAATAGTATAAGGCCTAAACAAACCGTCCTCGAAATAATAAATCATAAGACCTTTTTTCTGAGCTAAATACTTGGTTACTTGATCAATCCAATGATAGCCATTAAAAAGGCATATTATATCTATTTTTTTGTCATCTATATAACTATTGATAAAATACATATATTTTTTATATGTACTTAGCTGCTTTTTCGTAACTTTTTTTCCTAATATGTTTTCAATATAGGTTATATTGTATATCTGAAGACTTAAAAGTTCGTCATCAGAAATAGGATACTCATTTTTATTAGTCCAATTTGTAGTAAAGACAGACTCCACATTGGATTTAAAAAATAGTTCCCCTAGCTCCAACTTTAATATGAAACATTTATGCCCTTTTTTTTCTAACTCTTCTGCCACATTAGCAAAGAATCTTTTATTTCTATTCCCTCTTACAAACAAATAATTAGCCATTTGTTTCCTCCATGGCTTGAATATCGTAACGATTTTTGTAGATATTTGTAATTTTATAGTCTAATAATACGCAAAAAATTAAAATAAGTAAACAGAATTTAAATTAATCCACTTACTTTTTTCCTGTTTTTCAAATAGATTCCATTACAGATTGTTTTTATTTTTTTCAAATTTATTACATCGTTTAATAATAATGTAATATTAAACTAATTTCATTGGTAATTATTGTATTTTTCAGCTTGATGTAAAGATACCAGCCATTAATTTCTGCAAATAACTCACTATTTCACTAAGTAAGGAAAAACACCTTTCCCCACAGAACCTTCCCCGCCTAAAACCGTAAAGCTTTTCGTATTTCCTTTTACTATTGTGTTACGGGCCGTCACAGGGAGTTCATCTCTCTTTGTTAAGAGGATGGTTGTTTTGTCCTTTGCCATTAAGACAGACCCAGTTAATGCGTCTGCAAAAGTTGTTCCGGCTGAAATATATAAATGCTCTGCAGCAGGATAGTAGAGAAGTTTAATGTTTGTAGCTACTTCAAAACGATCCTTTCCGCCAATCCTAATCGGGGCAACTAATTGTTTATAGACACTGGGCCGAACGCTTGCTTCTCCGCCAACCACAATAGTCTCTTCAAGCGGATGCTTTGCTAGAAGGGCATTTATGTTTTCCGGCAGTTTATCTGGCCGTGTAAGAAGGATCGGATATCCTTTTTCAGCAGCATACGGAGCAATTGCCAGGGCATCTGGAAAGTTTAAACCATTTGTTATGATTGCTTTTTGATACGTGCCCATCATCTCAGCGATATTTTCAGCCACTTCAAAACGATTTTGCCCATCAATTCTTTTAGTTTTTATCCCCATCTGTTTTATTTCCGATTGAATATTTTCAGTAACGCTCCCTTTTCCGCCAATTAATATTACTTCCTTTGGCTTCAATCTTTTAAGTTCTTCTATCGTTTTTAAATGAAGCTCGTTAGAAGCAGTCAGAAGAATCGGAGCATTGAATCGGTAAGCTAGTGGGGAAGCAGCTAAAGCATCAGCAAAAGCAAGGTTATTGATTATAAAAACAGTCTCCGACTTTTCCCACCCTTTTCTTGAGATATTAGCAGCAACTTCAAACCTGTCTTTTCCCCCAATTCTTTCTGCATTGAGGATAGGCTGGATCAGACCATAGCCATATAATGGATCTTTTCCTTGAACACCAAGGTCCATTGCATTTTCTCTCAGCTTGCTCCTGATCCATGTATTTGTAGCCGTTGGGAACATTTCCTTTAATAATGCCAATTTCCCCGAAACAAAAGCTGCTGCCATTGATGTACCGTCGTAAGAGGCGTATTCGTTATTGAGTATAGTGCTCTTTATATTCACTCCAGGGGCAGAAAATTCAATTCCATCTCCTGTAGCTGAAAAAGCCCCCCTGCTATTTGACTCATCCACTGCTGCAACACCGATAACCGAAGGATAATTTGCCGGATATGATACCGTATCATTGGCTCCATCCATTCTTCCATTATTCCCTCCTGCTCCTACAACAAAAATGCCAGAATCCGCAGCCTTGTCAACTGCTGTCTTTAAGGCAGCCGAATGACCATTTGCTACAAGGCTAAGATTTATAATGTCCATTTTGTTCGTTATAGCCCAATCGATCCCCTCAATAATATTGGACAAGGAGCCGGCACCCTTTTTGTCCAGTACTTTAACTGCGTATAATTGTGAACCCGGCGCTACTCCGACTATCCCAATATTATTGTTCTTAGCACCAATAATTCCCGCTACATGGGTTCCATGCCCATTATCATCATGGTATGAACTGGTGTAGCCAGAAAACGATTTACCGCCCGCAACAGATAGATCCGGATGAGGGGAAATGCCCGTGTCAAGAACAGCTACCCTAACCCCGTTTCCGCTGAAATTGAGTTTCCATTCATTTGGTGCTTTAATAGATTTTATTCCCCAGCCACGCATCTGGCCGCCAACTTTTACTTCAAGATCCTTTTCAATACTTTTTACAGCAGAGTTTTGCCTTAATTGATTCAGATCTGTCTCAAAAAGGGAAATTTTCAAGGCTGGTATGTTTTTAAATTCCTCTAAAATAATCCCTTCAGCGTCCCATATACTCTCTTTCTTTACTTTTTCATGAAACAATACAATTAACTCTATTCTTTCCGAATCCCCATGCACTATATGATTGCCTATTGGCCCCAAAAAGAATAGTATAAAAATAAGAACAGCAATAGAAGATTTAATTGTACTCAGCTCCCATTTAATAGTTGAAACTATTATATTATGTAAGAGAATGAATTACTTTTATTTTTGTTATTTTTATGCAATAAAAAAGGGGACCCAAACAATAGGTTCCTTTCTCATCCTACTTTACCTTTCAAGTTTATTCTAACTTTCTTTAATAAATATACTCTGCAGCTTAAAACCCTATTAAATTCACTAGAGAGATAACAAGGCCAACTAAAAGACCTTCAGGCAAATACCTTTGTTTTATTTATTTCATGGGTGCCTTCTGGAATGTAAATACCTGTATAGGCTGAATGAACAGGAAAAGTTACTGCCCCTTTTTCCGTCAATATAGGCTTTGAATAAAGAATGGAAAGAAATAGAACAGAATTTTAATCAGCATTTACAGATCCGGTTATACTGAAGCAATATTATCTAAACTGTTGGATTGATGCTTATTAACCCATCTGCCGAATTCAGCATAACTTCCAGCAGTAACTCTTACATCCTTTAATAGAAACTTTCCTGGTTAGATAATAAGTTTAATCTATTCAGACTCACCATCTGCCCCCATTCAGAAAAGAACATGATTAACGTCTCTTTATAATGATACTGTGATGAAACATACTGGTTCTTACTCTTATTTTTCTCTATATAATATTTTTGTCCCTTATCATTTAATACAGTATCGTTACACCATTGTTTTTTGTAAAAGGAATAATATCTACAAAGAAGTTCAGCTCAGAGAGTTGATGTTCTTTAAGTGGAATGGTAATTTCGATAGGCTCCTGGGAATCTATTAATAATCCATTTCCTTTAGTCTCTTTTAAAATACCTTGGTCAAATCTTGCATCTTTTAATGACGCAACAAAATCCATGAAATGATTTTCAGCTGGAGGTAGTGAATACTAAGCATATATCCCGTCATCTGCAGTTTTCTGCTTAATAACTTAAAGTCACCAATTCCACCAGTCAGACTAATGTCTACAAAACGGTTCATTACTTTATAGTAGCTTTTTGAAACAAGAGAACGAGCAGGTGAATCACCAGCTCGAATCCTTTTAGCTATCACCTGTTCAACTAAAGCAACCTTTTATCATTTTGGGGAAGAGTGAAGGAGTATGCAGAAGATCCGCATCCATAGTAATTATAGCTTCCCCTTCAGGCAGTTATAACCCTGCAAGCATCGCAGCTAACACAGAAACTCACCTCTTTAATCCCTTTTTGCCTAGCAAATTTTCACATAATCACCTTGAGTTTTAAAAAACCCCCATAAAGGAAATTCCTTATTAAAGAAGCATAACCGTTTTTATTTTGATAGAATCAATTAAAAAATTTGATAGACGATTAATTCCACGACATTTGAAGTTACTTTCCTATGTCCTATGCAAAATTTTTGTCGCAAAAAATTTTATCTATATTTTCAAATATTTTACAATTTATTATTTACAGTGTATATCCTTTGACTTTAAAATAAAGTTATAAAATTTTAAGGAGATTACCAAATGAAACTTTCAAAACTCATTTCTAGTTTCACTGTTGCCGCTCTTGTAGGTTCAACTATCGCAAGCACTTCCGTCTTTGCGGAGTCAAATCCTCCTCTTGACAGGGAGCAAAAAAGGCTCCAAATTATTAATCAGCTTGAACAGCGAAACACATCGGATTCAGTTAAAGCCTCTTCTCTTCAGGAACAAACTTCAGCTGAGATCCAGTACAATGAATACATTGATGCTTATGAGATCCATGAATTTTCTTTTTCTACTGATGGCGGAAACTTCTCTTGGGATCTTGTATCGCAAGAAGATGTTGATATATTTATTTACGGATATGATAATGATGAACTAATCGATCCTGCAGAGTACTCTTCCTTTGAACTTCCAGCAGGTGATTATGCTATAGTCGCAATGGGTTTGAGTGAACATCCTGTCGAATATGACTTTTGGCTTGAGGGGGAATTTTCCGGTGTACCTGATAATACCTTGCCGGAATTAATCATTAATAATCCTGTGGATCATGAATTTCGTCTAAGCAAGGGTTCCTCTCCTATATTAAAAGTCTCAGGAGAAACGAGAAATTCAGATTATGTAAGAATTTATAGTAATCTTAGAGAATATGAGGTATATCCCGGGTCATTTCATGAAGAGATCGAATTGGGCAAGGGGTTCAATACGGTTTCCTTTTATGCTGTAAATTCCGAAGGAAATTCAATCACTTCTTTTTATAATATTACCTTTCCAGGCGTTAGCCGAATCTATGGAAAAGATCGTTATTATGTATCGGGGAATGTAAGCAGTACACTGGATTATTGGGGATACAACAGCGGAACAATTATTATTACACGAGGAGATTTATTCCCGGATGCTTTGTCAGGCGGACCGCTTGCAAGCTTTGAAGCAGCTCCGATCATGCTGACACAGACAAATAAACTTCCGGATAAAATTAAAGATAAAATCACTGACTATGGTGCTGAAAGGGCAATAATCCTGGGTGGGACAGGTTCAGTCTCAACTCAAGTAGAATCACAGCTAAGGCAGCTTGGAGTAAATGACATTGAGCGCATTGGCGGAAAGGACCGGTATGTGGTGTCTTCCAGTATTGCGGAGCAAGTTTCTTCTTATATGGAATCTGATACGGCAATAATTGCTAGCGGGGAAGTTTTCCCTGATGCACTTTCTGCTTCTACAATTGCAGGAATAGCAGGAATGCCCATTCTGCTGGTGAAATCCCAGGAGATTCCAAGCTCCATTCAAACGTTCATAAAGAACCATCCTGAAATTACTAATTTTATTATTGTGGGCGGTCCTGCAACTGTTAAAGATCCTGTTTCATTAAAACTCAAAGAGCTGCGCAAAGGTGCAAGCGTGCAAAGGATTGGTGGAAAAGACCGTTACGAGGTTTCCATTAATGTAGCAAAACACGCGATGGAAAACTATGGAATGAGTTTAAGTACAATTGCCTTTGCAAGAGGCGATCTATTCCCTGACGCCTTATCCGGGGCACCACTAGCCAACTTCTTCTATGCCCCTATCTTGTTGACCAGAACTGATAGGGTTGAAGATAAGGTTAATACTTTCCTAACCAGTAATCGAAGTCAGCTCGAGCATATGTATCTAATTGGTGATGTTGGGTCTATTTCTCCGAATACTGAAACTCAATTGTATAATTTAATACGCTAATTAAACAAGCATCGGAGGGGGCAATAAAATAAATAGAATTTATAAGATACTTCATAAAGGGAAGCCACGTTTCGTGGCTCCCCCTTTATTTCTAATAGAATAGTATTTTCTTCAAGTCTTTTCTCCTTTCAGTTCCTTTGAACAGGAATATGTTAATCAGCTAAAGGTGACCAGAAGATTTCAAGAAAATACTATTTTTGTACCGTTTTTATTGATTTTAATATATTTTAACCTCTTTTATTCTGCAGAAGATATTCTACTATAGACCTTAAATAGATTCTCCAAGCATTCTTTTTTTATTCTTTCATGGCAAATGAAATCGTTTCGAATTTCGTATTCCAGCTGTGCAGCGATATTGAATAGTTGCTTCTCGTTAACATCATTTATTTGTTTTTTTGCTAGGTAATTCCCAATCTTTCGTTCAAAGTACTCTACTGATCCAAATATTGCACTCAATTTAATCTCCTCCTTATAATTTCTTCTCGACTATTTAGCAGTTTCCCTATCATTTACTAAACAAACCAATTATTCAACAAACTTATAATCACTTAGGTATTAAAGTTTTAAACAATCAGCACTATTGTACTGATACCAAACAACTATATACTTAAACAATTTTCGATTAATTTATCACATTCCTTTCTTTTTATTTTGAGACAGGAACAATTATCCTTAATAACCAATTTTAGTTTGCTTTATTAATGTCCAGCTAAGTTTTTGTTAAAGTTATTTTACAATAGAGATATAGAGAAACCTTTCGTTTATGATGTAAAAGGAATTCAAGCAGGTCCAATTCATAAACGCAAGGATGTGAGATTTATGAGTAATACTCGAGAACACATATCTGAGATTCACATGTTACGGGCAATAGGTTGCTTATTTGTTGTTGCTGTCCATGTTTCAGGATCCTTTTATTATGCCCATGGTGAAAAATTTAATGAAATTACATTATTTATAAATCAAATCAGCCGCTTTGGAACATCAATGTTTGCACTTATAAGCGGTTTTCTTCTTTTTTATCAAACCCGTTTTAAAGGCTTTAATCTTAATCGATTTGTGAAAAGCCGTTTTACAAAGATTGGTTTGCCCTTCCTCTTTTGGAGTGTTTTCTATTCCTTGTTTACGTATTTTGTACTTGGCGTAAATCCTCTTGTCTCAGGGGAAATGCAGTTCTTAACCAACTTCATTTTCGGTAATGCGTATTACCATTTATACTTTATGTCGATTGTTTTTCAATTTTATTTATTGTTTCCGCTCTTACAGGTCTTTAAATCAAAAATGATTTGGCCAGTTCTGCTTGTCTGCTCGGTATTTATTAACTATTATTTTGTAAAATCATTCAATCCCGGACTTTTTGAAGGGATCTTGGGGAACATTCTTAATCAGAGGGCATTTCTGCCAAGCTGGATTTTCTATTTTATTTTTGGGGGGTTCCTGGCATACTTTTGGGAGCCGCTTTATGCCTTCTCTAAAAAATACAAATACCTTTTAGGCATTGCCGTATTAATCATCACTGCTGTCGCAGTACGGGAATACAAAACAGTTGGGTCTACGCCATCCAATAGGGTAACTAACATGATTAATATTCCGATCATTACCTTATTCGTAATTGGTATTGGAGCTCAAATTCAAAATGTTAAATGGCTAAACAGCTTTTTTACCCGGATTGGAACATTATCAATGGCCATCTATTTGGTACATCCATTTGTTCTTTATAGTTTTATCCAAATTGCCCCGGACTTTGTCTGGAAAACATCTCTTTTCCCATTCGTCTTTGGAGCCATTCTTTTGGGCTCCATTGCAATAGTAAAGGTTATGCAATTATTGCCGCTTAATCACTATATATTAACGGTACCTGGAGCTAAGAAGCAGCAGATGAATCATCTTCCTGGAAAGCCTGCTACTATGAGAATTAATTCTAATCTTCAGTAATTAGAAATCAACAGCCCGAGCTATCACTTGAGAGTGCTCGGGCTGTTTGTTGATTTTAAACGCAATTAGAATAGAACTATTTAATGGCTTATATACTCTTTCCAATATAATCGGCAGAATTTAACGTTATTCGATTTATCTCTTTTCAAAAATGTTTTGCCACATGATACTATTTAAATTGGGAATGAAATCTTTATAAATAAATATGCTCTTCTGGAAACATATATAACGGGTCTGGGAAATGAAGATGAATTTTTTGTAGTTGGAACAATGGATCCTCTGGCCGAGACTTTCAAACAGCACATTCAAGAGAATCACAGTCCTTGGTAACCATTGCCCATTACTATTATAATGAAGAAAAAGGCGTGTAATTTCTTATGTTTAAAGGTAATTCTATCGTTCTGGTTTTCACAGTCATTTTGGTTTTGTTTATGATAGTTGTTTCTATAGAATCAACTATCATCCGGATTCTCTTGATCATACTTTCAATTGTTTTCTTACTGCCCGGTTCGAGGAAAACGTTATTTACAAACCAAATGTTCTTTAGGAAGGTAAAGGTATCATTGTATACTTCGTTAATTATAACTGGTGGATTATATATAACGAAACTCCCATCTATACTTAGCCTTTTTCCAGAAGTAGCTGCTACTGTTTACTTCACTTTATTTGGAATTTTAATTTACGGTCTTCCAGCCTCTATGATTGCTGAGTTAGTTTCTAATAGGACTCCTGTTAAGCGTGCTTTATTTTCTGGCATAATCCATATAGGGTTTGGGCTACTGGCATTTTTTCTTTCTTCTTTCTCTTCTTTCGGAGTTATAGCATCTATTTGTTCAGTCATTTTTTTGCCCTAGATGAAATTAATAGAAAAAAGGGTTGAATTAGCTTAAATAAAGAATTTCGATTTTCCATAATCCTTCTCAGCTTGGAGCTGTCTTTAATATGGATAACCTACACTTCGGAAGATTCTTTATAACACATTCAACTTAAGCTCCTAGGAATACCTTTTAAAGTTGCATAAAAAAATCCCCTTCAAGTAACATTCTTTACTCCATGGTGAACATGAAGATTTTTTGAATGTATACTTAAAGGGGGCAAAGACAACTTTTTAGCATTTTAATAGAAAGCTCAAAATATCATTAATGCTCAGAAGGAATCCCCATTGTTGAATATGCCGGACTGTGTTCTGAAGGAATACCAGCTAATTCAATTGTTTTGCCAACACTATGTTCTGATGGAATGCCGGCTAACTCTACAGGCTTGACAACACTATGCTCTGAGGGAATTCCAGCCTCCTGGTTCCCTGCGAAAGATGCTCCAGCCCCAATTACCCCTAATGCCAATGCTCCGGCTAAAATTAATTTTTTCACGACATTGACTCCTCTCTCATTCTTAATTTATTGAATTATTTATATATTAACACCGATTGAGTAATTTTTCCATTTCTGATTCGACAATTTGGATAAATTTATCATTTTTTTGCAGCTGCAGGATATAAATAGCTTTTTGAAGAAACTCGATTCCCTTTTCTTTATTGCCAAGTTTTATATGATTCTCTCCGCTTTGATAGTGCAGATTGGCAAACAAATATTGGATTTCTTCATGTATGCAAATATCAATTCCCTTTTGGCAATATACAAGGGATTCCTGGAATTCCCCTACCTCTGTCAAGGCCTGGGATAACCCAAATAGGATCCTGACTTTCCCTCTGCTTTCAAGGATATGCGGCAGCTTTTCCAAATCATTAAGTGCCTTTTTGAACATCGATATGGATTCCTGATAGAGATTCATATCTTTATATAAAATAGCGATGCTTGCTAATATTTCGACTTCTCTTTCCGATAAGTTGACTCTTTTTTCATTTGTAAGATCCAAAGCGCCGTGCAATATTTGGATCGCTTTATCAAAATCATTTTCAAGATAAAAAACACAGATCCCCTGGTGCCAGACCAGGAATTGCTTCAGCATGACAGGCTGAAAAAGGGGATTATCCAGTTCCTTTTGAACAATTTCATAGATGGCCTTATAATTCCAATTCCGCTTGTGCTTATTAATAATTTGCATAACAGCTGTAGAATAATTTATGGTAGACTTCGAGGCAATATTAAAGAAGTACGTAAGATCAATATTCATTTTATTTGCTAATTGATTCAGCGTTTCCAGACTTGGATACGCTTTCTCTCTCTCAAAAGAAATAAGCTCTTCCTCAGAACATATGCCCTCTGCCAGTTCCTTAACACTTAACCCTTTATACTGACGAAAAGATTGTAAGCTGTCGCCAATTAAATACTCACTTAAATTCATCAGCTTTCCCTCACTTAGTATGATTAATAGTATTATTTTACCACAAAAGGTATAATATCGTTTAATAAAGTTTCAGGAGTGTTCAGGAACTGTATCAGCTATATGCTGTTTGTGATGAGCCTGCTTTAAAGTGGTACTGAGATGCAGAAAAATATTTTTGCAGCTACTTTAAAAATAGCCCCACTATATTATTATTCGATGTTTCCAGCAAATATCCTTTCATTAATTAAAAATTTTATAAATGAATGACTGCCTTCAAAGTGCAGCCTGTTTTATCCAATCTAAAATAAAAACCCTTCTATAAAAGGGTTATGTAAACATCCATATTCTGTGTCTAGTTGATTTCGTTAATTGCCCACGATTTTTCTCAGGTCATTTTCAATCTCTGAAAGAAGCTGGTTTACACTCATTTCCTTTTCCCCAACTCCGATTTCATAGACTTTTGTAAGCATCTCCAAAAAAAGTTCACTTATCGTTCTGCTACCCTCATTGTCCAGCAACTTTTTAACTCCTCCAATTTTCCTAGCAATCTTATGACAACATTCTATTTCTTTTTTTATCATTTGACAATATTTTTCCAATTAAAAAAATAAAAAGAACCGCTTCCGCATATGGAACCGGCAAAAATTGGAGATTTAAAAGGATGTTACTTCAGATGCAGTTAGGGTTTCCTCCTAAAAGCAATTCTCATCTTTATTAAAACACTTATATGCAATTTATGTATCATTGATAATTACTCATTTTTCATGAGTTTCAGAGAGAAACCTCTTGTTTATATGGATTTTCAATAGTAAATATAACTATAAGAATATTTTTAGGAGGGTAACATTTGGACTTCTCTGCAATTGGAAAAAAAATCAAAGAGTTAAGAAAAGCAGCAGGTTTTTCCCAAAAAGACCTGGCAAAGGACATATGTACTCAGGCGCAAATCAGCAAAATTGAAAAAGGCGATGTCCTTCCTTTGGCATCCACATTATATTTTATTTCACAAAGACTGGGGGTTGATATAAATTATTTTTTTGAGCACGGAACTACCCCGAGGCTTGATTATGTGCAGGAGGTCAATAACCAGCTTAGAATAGCCAGGCGCAAGCTTGATTACCCTCTCATAAAAGAGATTGTGAAATCCGAAGAAAGGAATCCCCTCTTTACATCAAACAAGAAAAATTTCCAGAACCTCCTCTGGCATAAAGGAATTTACAAGTATCATGTTGATCACCAGCTCGAGCAGGCACTTTCATTTATCGATAAAGCCATCAATTTGACATTTGAGAAGGTGTGGAGTGAAAGGGAAATTGAGATTCTAAATAGCAAAGGAATATTACTATATGAAGCAGGAAGATATACGGAAGCCCTTGATGTCTATCTTCAAGCAATGAATCATTTAGAGGGAATCCTCTATTTGAATGATGAAACCGTCCGAAGCAGGCTTCTTTATAATACGGCCAAAACCTATACAGACTTAAAGGATTATGATCGCTCTACCAAGCTCTGCCATGAGGCCATCGAAAGCTGTTTAGGAAAGGACCAGTTATTTCTTTTGGGACATCTGCATTATCATATTGGATTTAATTATGAACTCCAGGAACAGTTTGTTTTGGCAAAAAAATATATGGAGCAGGCTCTTGATATTTTCCGTCTCCAGAGAGATGAACGATATAATGACTATATACGTGGTAAAGTGGCAATTTTCGACAGAAACACCCAATAGTCATCTCAACATAAGTCGACAGTCCTTCATTATTGTAAAATAATAGTTAGTTTTTTGTATAATGATGTAAAAAAATGATCTTTTTGGACGATATATGTGGTAAAATAGTACAAAAATATGTCCAAGGAGTGATTCGGAAAAGTGAAAAAACAGATGGTCACAATTGCTGCTGCAGCAATGCTCTCTTCTGCCTTTGCCTCTCAGGCTTCCGCCGATACATATACAGTTAAAAAAGGGGATACCCTGTTTCATCTGGCTATTAAATACAAAACGACTGTTACAGATATTAAAAAAGCCAATAATTTAAGTTCCGATTTTCTATCAATCAATCAAAAACTTGAAATACCAGGGGCAACAGCAGCAGAGAAGCCTGAATCCAATCAGCCATCAGGCGGCACCACAGCACCTGCACCAGCTAATACAGCTAAAACTTATACCGTTAAAAGCGGAGATACCCTATCTAAAATTGCCTTAAGTCATAATATTAGTTTAAAAGATTTAATGAGCTGGAATGGCCTTAGCACACACTTGATCTACCCTGGACAAGTCTTTAAGGTTTCAAAATCTGCTGGCAATACCTCAGGAGATACCCAGGAGCTGGCAGGTTCAGCACCTGCACCGTCAAGCCCTGCAAATGGCGGCAGTTCAGAGGTATATATAGTTAAAAAAGGGGACACTCTAGGCGGCATTGCTGCTAAGTACAAGACTACTGTTCAGCAGATTAAAGCGTGGAATAAATTAAGCTCTGATTTAATCCTGGTTGGACAAAAGCTTAACTTAAGTGCAGACAAGGATTCAAATGAATCTGTTTCCAGCGGAAAGCCTGAGAATAATGAGCAGACAAGCGGGGCAGCAGCGTCGGTTTTGGCTGAAGCCCAGAAGCATGTTGGTGTTCCTTATCAATGGGGCGGCCAAACTCCTTCAGGTTTTGACTGCAGCGGGTTCATTTATTATGTTCTAAAGCAGACAGGCTCCAAAATGGTACGCTACTCTTCAGAAGGCTACTACAGCCGTTCTTTTTACGTGAATACGCCGCAGCCTGGCGATTTAGTATTTTTTGAGAATACATATAAAAAAGGCATATCACACTTAGGTTTCTATGTAGGAAATAATAAATTTATCCATGCCGGCTCATCAGGCGTTGAAGTCTCCAGTCTGGATAATTCGTATTGGAAGAAACATTTTGATGGATTTAAGAGATTTTACTAAGACACCTTTTTACAGGTGTCTTTTTCCATATTCAGGAAGGAACATACATATATTTTGAAGAATACTATAAATAGCGGGGTCTAAAGGAGGAGATTAAATGAACATCGTAGGCATTATTACATTTTTGTCCTTATCCTTATTATTAATGAGTCTTCTTTTAATTTACTCCAAGTTCCAGCAGCAGACGCCGGGCAAGCTGGCTGCGATTATTGTTTTTTTCCTTTTGAATGCAGTCCCCCTTGTGTATGTTGTCTATACCGAGCAAAGCATGGACTATGCTAGCAACTCTTTTACACTTGGCTCAGCTTTTATGATTGTCTGGCTGATTACAGCCGTGATTATGTTTATCGGCATTCTGTTCAGATCCCGATCCGGTAAGAATGATCCTTATTATTAGTCATAAAGAAACCAGCAGCATTAAGCTGCTGGTTTTAATACCTTGAGAGGAATCCTCTAGTTATATACTTCAGCATTTCCTTCTTTCTTAACCCCGTTAAGTCTTTCTTTTTCAATTTTTTCGGTTCATATGACGTGATAAAAGGAAAACCTGATTTGAGAAATGGTGGTCTTTCCAGTAGAACAAATTCTCCATTCTCAACCCCTTCTTTCACTTCCTGGGTCTGGTTAATTTTGGTGCCTGCTTTAATAGACTTTCTTTCTAGCAGGCCGTTTTGCTGGATTGCATATGTATAAGTTCCTTTTTTTGACTTCTTAACGGCTTTATCAGGAACCGTCAGGGTACCTATTACCTCATTCAGCACAATACGAATGTCTACATGCTTTCCATGAAAACTTTTGAACTCTGGCAACTCATTCATCACAATGGAGAATTCATAGCGACTTTCTGTCTCCACATTGGGTTTTGAAGTTGGGTAATATGAAATTTTTTCAATAGATCCATCTGTTTTATGGTTGCTGCCTTCCGGAATGATGAAAACTTTCATCCCTTCCTCAACTTTACTAATTTCTTGCTCAGAAAAAACCCCTTTAACCTTTTGTTCATTGGAAATAATTGTTATTATTGGATTTGTAAGGTCATGCTTAATGTTTTTAACCGTTCCCGTGATCTCACTTTCAACTATAAGATTTGATAGGCTTTTATCTGTTGCGCCAATCAGGTCATCATACTTCCGGATTTCACTTTCAATCCTGCTGATTTGCAGTTCCATTTCTGCAATATCCCTTACTATTGTTTGAATTAAGTATGTGTCGGGATTTGGCCCGTCATCTTCTGAGGGGATAAGCGCAAGGCTTCTCTGCATATTTTCCAGGTCGCCAATATGACTCTCTATGCTTATTAGTTCGCGTTCCAGCTTTTCTTTTTCTATTTGGAACTTTTCTTTCGAAAGCATTATGTCCTCTGGAGAGTATTCAAATAACCCTGTACCGGGTTGAACTTCGTCTCCTTTTTCTACAAGAAACCCATTGAATGCACCTATCGAATTTTCATAATAAAAATGCTGTTCTTCTTTTGGGGCCAATACGCCTTTTGCCGGCATAGTTTCAAGAAGATCCTGTTTTTTTACAGCCGTCCATTCTTCAGCATGGTAAGTCCTGTTTATTTTATCATTTTTAAGAAATAGCAGGATGATATTACAAGCCAAAAAAAGAACCACGGCACCTACTAATAGCCTTGCTTTCCAAGTCATTGAAGAATCCCCTCACTTATATAAGCTTTTCCAGGTGGATGGATGAGAGTAAAGCTGAAACAATCACAAAAAACAGATGCGTTCCGAGTAACACAAAAATAAGAAAGCGAGGGCTTCTTTCGGAAACGACTTTTAAGTACTTGTATTGCAGGACAACTGTCCAGATTTTAAATAATGTTATTGCAGAAAATGTATAGATAAGCAACGCAGGGAACGCTGCTGCTTGAGCAATAATACCGAATGAAAATATAGAGGATTCGGTATTTATTCCAAGAAATAAAAACACTGGAATGTTTATTGCTTTTTCAGTTAGAAGAATCAGCAACACTATTAGTTGAATGCTTATCAGTTTTTTGTACTCGACATCGACAAGAGTCCAAAAGAACAGGGAAGGAACAAAAATGACCAAAATGGCATAAAGAATCCCCCAAATAACCTGTCCTGCCCCAAAGAAAAGCTTATACAGTTCATACTCGTTTCTCGAAAGTTCTGTAAGGCTTCTCGACACCTGCTCACTTCCGATGCCGAAGAAAGCACTAACCCCGAAAACAAGTGCACTTAAAAGGATTAAAAGCAACACCTGTTTCCACAAACCAGACAAACTCTCCACTTTCCTCAACTGATGCGAAATTGTATACGGCTCCTTCAATCCTCTTAGAAGCGGTACCCGATAGCCCATAAAGAATCCTCCAACACTGTAATCTACTATTCTATTATCTTACATCAAAATCAAAATTTTGGGAAATAGGTAGATATGTGCAGAATCATGGCATTCACTTCCTGTAAGATTGTCGAAAAGGCTTAAAGATACTTATTTTCTTTAGTTTTCTCTTTTTTTCGTTATAGAGAGTGTCGGAATTTGCAAAAACTTTTGTTGTTTCAAGCTGTTAGAAAGGCGGTATAGTAAAGTAAGAATTTTACAACTATGTCCTTGTCACGAGAAAATTAAAAATCGAGGAGGGCTTATTAATGAAGATAAAAGCTGGAAACTGGAGAATGCTGAGTGAGCAGGAGAAGTTATTTATTTTGGAAGCTGTGAGCTTTTTTCAGTCGAGAACGAAGAAGCGGCAATAATGCCACATGATCATCTATATGTACTTCCATTTATCAGTTCAACATAAAAGGCACCTTGCCTGGCTGCATAAGGTGAAGGTGCCTGAATAGCATGGGAATTTTAGAATACTCCTCTAAAAAAAGTGCCTGCACCTCATAGATGCAAACACTTGATTAGTTACGGCATTAAAACCGTCCTTTATGTTCCTCAAATACCTTCTTTACTTTCTCCACTACCACTTTTGACCCGCCGCTTTTTTCAACGCCCTCTATCATCATCGCGATGAGCAGCTTAGGAGATTGCGGATTGTAGGCAACGAACATACCGTTCTCCTGTCCTTTTTCATCTGCACTTTTCTTCAGCTCGGCTGTTCCCGTTTTCCCGGCCAGCGGGTAATCCTTCATATTAGCCGCACGGCCGGTTCCGCCTGGATCCTGGATGACTTTAGCCATTGCCGCTGCAACCGTGTTTGCTGTTTCTTCACTCATGATAGCTTCCTTCAGCACCTGACTCTTTTCCTCTTCTTCCAGAAGAACAGGTTTGATCATGGAGCCTTTGTTGATGAAAGGTGTGTAGGATGCTGCGAGATGGACAATACTCATTTCCACCTGGCCCTGGCCGTAGCCTGAATCAGCGAGCAGGATTTCTGTATCCAGGCCGCCAATCTTGGATTGTTCCAGCGGGAATGCGTATGGAATTTCCTCTTCAAACGCGAATTTCTTGAGTCCGGCTGAGAATTTTTCTTTTCCCAGTTCAAGAGCCTGCTGGGCAAAATAGATATTATCCGAATACATCATCGCTTTTTCAAAGTTAACAGGTCCGCCGGGATCTTTGACACGTGTGACTTTATAGCCGCCCCATGAACTGTCCTTTTGCCATTGCAAGCCTTTGACATTAATGGTTTCATCAAGCGTTAATGTTCCCTCTGTCAGTCCGATCGCTCCTGTCAGCGGCTTCATCACGGAACCTGGCGCATAGGTTTGCTTGAACCGTGTCAGAAGCGGCATGTCCTTATTCGCTTCAATCGCCTTCCACTCATCCGCGGTAAATCCAAGTGACGCCTGGTTCGGGTCGAAGCTCGGGCTGCTGACAAGTGCCAGTGTATTTCCGGTTACCGGATCGATAGCTGCTGCGGTTCCCGGCTTTCCTCCCAGCTCTGTGTAAAGATCTCTCTGCAGGTTCATATCGATGGTAAGCTGAATAGTTTCACCGTTCTCTACCGGCTTTTCAGCGAGAACTACTTCAGAACCGTCTTTCTTTTGGATGCCGATTTTGATTCCGTTTGACCCTTTTAGTCGCTCTTCAAGGACCTGTTCAAGGCCTCTTTTTCCGATTATATCGGTGCTTGAATAGCCTTCACGCTCTTTCATTTCATCTGCTGTGATTGTTCCAACATATCCGATAAGATGGGCTGCTGATTCACCCATTGGGTAAACTCTGCCTTTGACATCCTGCTTAACTACGCCTTTTAGGGCAAAGACCTTGTTGAGAGCTGCCTGATCATCCGGGGACACCTTTTTAATAGGAACAAAGTATCCCGGCTGCACCCAGCTCGCGTTCAAGCTTTTATTAATCTGCTCTTCTGACATTCCCAAGGCTGCAGACAAACCTTTGATGGTCTGATCCTTCTGGTCACCCATCTGTTCAGGCACGACACCAATTTCATAGAGAGTGCCATTTAAAGCAAGCGGGTCACCTGTCCGGTCCACAATATCCCCGCGCTGCGCCGGAACAGTTGAATAGCTGATTTTATCCTCAGGCCCGAGCTCCGGGAAAATATAAGTGGTATCCCATGCAACAAACCAATTGTCTTCCTCTTTCGCTTCTTCCTTCACAAGCTTGGCATCATGGGTAAATTCAATCTTGCCGGCAGCGCTGTCCATGCTTGCTGAAAAAGGAAAACTTGCCTTCTCTTCTTTTTTGAATTCCTTTTCCATATCCGGCTTGTATGTTACCTTCAGATTATCTATCTCTAAATCCTTATAAACCTTTTCATAACGGGCTGCGAAATCCTTTTTGCTGATCGACTGTTTCGCATCCTTCGACAGGAATTCATACATTTTCTCAAACTCCTGCTTATTCCAATGCTCCACATACTGCGAAAAGCGATCCTGCGGCTTAATCTCCTTATTGCACCCGCTCAAAGCGGCCAAAACCAGGGCTGCAAAAACAAAATATAAAACCTTTCTCATACATCACCCTCCCTGTTACTATATTATCATTTAATTGGAGAAATTTCCTAGTGACAGGTACCACCAAAGTTTGCCGAATGTGAACTTGTTTCTTGAGAATTATACATCGTCTATCAAATAAAAATGGATGCAAACGATATAAGTTCGCATCCTTCTAGTCTTTAAGGAATTTTTTCAAAACCAATTCAATATATAAACATACAAAAAGGCCATCGCCGTAACAGAGAGAAAGTATGACCCATTCCATCTAAATGCAACGGTCAGCCCGTTTTTTTGAACACACTGGCTGATGATGATATTCATGGCGTTAAGAGGTGAAATGGAAGAAGAAAGCATCCAGGTGAAAATGCACATAAATGCCACACTGATTACCGTAATATCAGGCATTTCCGCAAAGTTCAGCGAGGTTAGGATCAGCGGAATGACTATGATTTGATGGACACCAAGAAAGGCCATAAACGTTACAAACAGGATGATGAAGGTGAATAAAATTCCGATAGACTGCTGAGCTGACCAGTGCATGGACTGTTCCAGCAGCTGTTTTACAGGTGTATGTGATACAGCGTTGCCAAAAAGGCCAGCGCTTAAAAAGAGGCAAATCTCCATCTTCTGTGCCAGTATTTTACTCTTATATAGTGAAATCTCTTCCTTTACAGCCTTCTTTTGATTCCTCAGGATCATCCAGCCTGCCGGCACAATGCAACAGACCATACTTACCAGCAATAGCATCGATTTTTGGGTAACCTGTTCCATGACTATCAGCAGGAGCACCAGACCAAAAACAAAGCCCGCCAAAGCATACAGATCCCTTTTTCTGCGTTTGTCAGGCGCTGAGCTTTCCGCTTCTCTCTCAAGTGCAGCCGCCTCCGCAACAGCTCGAGCCGGACGGAATAGAATAATCCCCACAGCCATCTGCAAAATGGCAAAAAAGACACCAAATACTACATATGAAAGATAAGTTATATCTAGATAAAACAAAACAATACCTACTGAAGCAAAGAAGGGCGACCAAATAACAGCCGGTGTAAAGCCTATATAATACGACCTCGATAACAACTTCGATGGAATTTTGATATTTTCCACAAAGCCGTGTACAATCCTTAAGGCCCCCATGTTCAAAATGGGAGCCAATGTCATCATAAATGAGCTTATGCCATAAAAAGTATAGGCAGGGTTGTTTTTCAGTTCATTTAAATACGTAATAACTGTGTCAATGATTCCTTCTCTTCTTAAGGGAATGGACAGAAGCGGAGCTAAAATGAGAATAGAAAGCAGAGCCATATTCTGAGTAATTCCCTGTATCAGGAGCATGCCCCTATCTCCGACTGCATAATGAATGGTAATCCCCACAGAGAATAGTCCCAGTGTAAATATCCTGCCCTTCCTATCCAATAAAGGCATCATGGTGAAAAATACAGCTGCAGCCGCAATATTAAAAATGAAGCTAATGTACATATTGGGCACAAATGCCTCAAGAATATAAAGAAAACACATACTTAATACGAGAGAAAACCGTATCATAGGAACCCTTCTCTCTATTATTTAACTCCACTGGAAGGACTTTTAACCGAAACTGGAGCATGACTGCTCAAAAGATTCATAAATTTATTGCCAAGCTGATCAGTTGAAGCTTTCCCGCCAAGATCAGGAGTTAGTGCACTCTTATGATGAAGCAGTTCTTTCATCGTTTTCAGGATGGCGGTTCCCCAAGCCGGTTCTCCAAAATGATCCATCATCTGGCTGACGGACCAGATGGCAGCAAGAGGGTTGGCAAGACCTTTACCGGCAATGTCCGGTGCGGATCCGTGAATAGGCTCGAACATGGACGGAAACTCCCTTTCAGGATTGATATTCGCTCCCGCAGCCAATCCGAGTCCACCTGTAATCGCAGCACCCAGATCGGTTAGAATGTCCCCGAATAAATTGGAGGTAACGACAATCTCAAATCTTTCCGGCTGCTGAACAAAGTAGAGGCTTGCTGCATCCACCAAATAGGAGTAAGTTTTGACATCCGGATATTCTTTCCCTACTTCAATAAATACCTCATCCCAGAACACCATGGAATAATTCAGTGCATTTGCTTTACTGATGCTTGTTAAGGTCTTTTTCTGTTTGCGGGCTTCTTCATATGCATAGCGAATAATGCGTTCTGTTCCTTTCCTTGAAAACACACCGGTCTGCAGGACTACTTCCTCAGGCTTTCCTTTGAATAGCCAATCTCCTGCTCCGGCGTATTCCCCTTCGCTATTCTCCCGTATGACCAGAAAGTCGATCTCTTTCTCCCCTTTGTTTTTAAGAGGTGTCAGCTCCGGGTGCAGAAGTTTAATAGGACGAATGTTTACATACTGATCAAATTCCTTCCGGATCTTCAGAAGGAGATCCCACAGTGAAATATGGTCCGGTACACCCGGGTAGCCTACTGCCCCCAAATAGATCGCATCGAATTCTTTTAATTGGTCAATCCCATCATCAGCCATCATCTTTCCATTATCCAAATAATACTCGCATCCCCATGGGAACTCCGTAAACGAAAAGGATAGACCGGGATCCAGCTCCTCAATTTTTTTTAACACTTTTACTCCTTCTGCCACAACCTCAGGGCCGATTCCATCCCCAGGGATCAGGGCGATTTTCCAATGCTTCATATCATAACCTCCTATGCTTTTGGGCCTCCGGCAACATATAAGACCTGACCGCTAATAAATGAGGATGCCGGACTTGCAAAAAAGCTTGCAGCCTGTGCGATATCCTCTGGTGTACCTGCTCTATTAACCGGAATGTGCTTTACTTTGGATTCAATTAATTCCTGAAAGGAAATGCCAAGCCGTTCTGCGACTGCCTTTGTCATATCTGTCATAATAAATCCTGGTGCAATGGCATTCACGGTAATATTGTATTTTCCCAGTTCAATAGCCAGTGTTTTCGTAAACCCCTGGATACCGGCCTTTGCCGCTGCGTAATTGGCCTGCCCCCTGCTTCCTAAGGCTGATACGGAAGATAGATTGATGATTCTTCCATATTTGTTCTGAACCATTAATTTCTGGGCATATTTACTGCAAAGGAAAGTACCCTTCAAGTGAACATTCATGACGCTGTCCCAATCATCGGCATTCATTTTAAATATCAGGTTATCCCGGATGATTCCAGCATTATTGACTAAAATGTCCGCCCTTCCATGCCTTTCCTCTATATGAGAAAAAAGCCGTTCCACTTCCTGTTCATTGGTGATATCCGCCTTGAACACTTCTGCAGCCAAGCCTTTTTCCTGCAGTTCATGTCTGGTCTCATTTAATGCTTCCTCATTTATGTCCACTAAATAGACGTATGCACCTTCCGAGGCCAGTCTTCCGGCTATTTCCCTGCCTATCCCCCTGCTTGCGCCAGTGACAACAGCTACCTGGTTTTCTTGACTAAACAATAGCTTCGCTCCTATCTATTAAGATTCCTGTACAAATATTCAAGCTGCTGTTCGTATTCCTGCACTATATCCTTGATAATGTCTTCTGTCTTTTTAATTTCATCTATTAATCCGATGGTATGCCCTAATGAGATGACACCGGAATGTTCATTGCCATTTTTAATTAATTCCATATAGGATTCACCGCTTATATATGGAAAGATCTCCTCTAAAGCTGCTCCATCTTCTTCCTTTTTCAGCAGCTCCATCGCCCGTTCTGTTTTCATTACTCTCATGGCTTTCCCGATTGATTTTTTCACTAGCAGGGTATCTGTTTCCTGGAGCTTTATCAATTTGTCTTTGATTGACTCATGGAGTGCTGTTTCCCTGGAAGCCAAAAACCTTGTACCCATTTGCACCCCTTGTGCCCCTAAAGCAAAAGCAGCAAGAGCAGATTTTCCTGTTGAAAACCCTCCTGCTGCAATGACAGGTATCGAAAGCTCCTGAACAGCCTTTTGAATCAAGGTAAGACTGGTTACATCCTCTTTGCCCGGATGGCCCCCGCACTCATATCCAACCACGACCACTGCATCGCAGCCAATGGATTCTGCTTTTCTGGCAAATCTTACAGAAGGCACGACATGAACTACTTTTATTCCGTTTGCTTTAAGGCTCTCCATATATTTCTCGGGGTTATTTCCAGAGGTGAACACAATGGGCACACGGGCTTCGATTGCCCCTTCCACAAATTCATCCATCGGCTTGCGGATTCCAAGAGCGATATTTACGCCAAAGGGTTTGGATGTGAGCTTTCTTGCCGACTCAATATCCTCCAGCATTTCTTCCTTGGAGGGAAAGCTTCCAGCTGTTATAAGGCCGAGTCCGCCTGCATTCGATACGGCGGACACAAGCGGTGATGTTCCAAGGCCTTGAAGCCCCCCTTGGATAATGGGATAGCGGATGTCAAACATCTCTGTGACAGCTGTTTGCATCATCCCTTTTCACCTATAGACAGCTTAAAGGTTCCGGTGCAATGTCCAATCAGTTCACCGTCTTCATTCATCAGCCTGCCTTCGATTAATACCGTGCTGCGGTTCTGATGAATAATCTCTGCCTCGGAGTATACCGTTCCTTCCATCACAGATTTAAGATATTGAATGTTTAGATGGAGAGTCGCAACCTCATCATATCCCAGCGACCTGCCAGCCATGCCCATTGCTGTATCCATTACGGATGCATAAATGCCGCCGTGGACAGAATTTCTTACATTTATGAACTCTTTCTGTATGGGCAGTTCCAGCAAAACATATCCTTCTTTTATTTCTTTTAGCTCCAGCCCAATAAAGTTCCAGAACGGGCTGTTTTCAAAATCAGTTTTCACTTTCTGCAGATGTTCTGCTGTCATGAAAATAACCCCTTCCTTGCTTCAGTCAGTTCGGCTCGATTGGCTATTACAGAAAGCTTTTGACCTTGAATGGCACTGATTAGGTTCTCTGCAATCAGCATGGAGGTTTTCCTTGCCGCCTCAAGACTGATCCCGCCAATGTGCGGACTCATGGTTACTTGCTTAAGCTGAAAAAACGGGTGATCAGGAGGCGGGGGCTCATCTGCAAAAACATCGATCCCTGCACCAAGAATTCGATTCTGTTTCAATGCCTCTGCCAAATCTTCCTCGCTGATCACGCCGCCCCGGGCAGTGTTTATCAGGACCGCTGTTTCTTTCATAAGCGAAAGCAAATTATAATCTACCAGTTTATCTGTTTCTATGGTTAATGGGATATGTAAGCTTACAACATCACTTCTAGAAAAAACATTTTCTAAAGAAGTGGTTAGTTCCAATCCTATACGGTCAGCCGCTTGCTGTTTATCAGCATTGATTGTTCTCACATACGCCATAGCTTTCATTCCGAAGCCATGGACTAAGATCCTGGCAGCTTTTTGCGCTATACTCCCAAAGCCAACAAGCCCCAGCTGCTTTCCTTCCAATTCAAGAGTAAATTCTCCGTCCCTCGACTGAAAGTTTCCGCTCCTGGTTTCCCTGTCAAAATAGGCCGTTTTCTTCATTACCGCTAAGAGCAGGCTCACTGCATGTTCTGCTGTTGCCGTACTATTGAGCTTCGGAGCATGTAAAATAGGGATCCCCTTCTTTGTTGCATATTCTACATTAATATTGTCAAGGCCCACTCCAGCTCCAGAAATAGCCTTTACTTGATGGCAGCTGTCCAAAATGGCAGGTGTAATCCTTGCCGGGGCCCGGAGGATGATTCCATCAACCTTATTATTCTGAAGGTAGCTGCAAATCTCTGATTCGTTATATTCGGTGAATTTCTTCACTTCAGCATGTTTGTTCAGTACATCCTCCCCATCTGCATGATACATGGGGAGAATCTGAACAATATGAGGTCTGTTCATCTCAACACTCCTTCATGGATATTATGAAACTTGAAGGTTTTCGACTATGGTGGTAATTCCCTGGCCGCCGCCAATACAAAGAGTGACCAGACCATATTTTTCGCCTCTCCGTTCCATTTCGTGAAGAAGCTTTGTCATCAGAATGGCTCCTGTGGCTCCAATAGGATGGCCTAAAGCAATGGCTCCGCCGTTTACATTCACCTTATTAATATCCATTCCGGATTCATGGATGACTGAAAGTGCCTGAGCTGCAAATGCTTCATTCAACTCTATCAGTCCAATGTCATCCATCGATAACCCACATTGCTTTAACGCTTTAAATGTAGAGGTGACAGGACCAATCCCCATAATTTCCGGAGATACTCCACTCACAGCCTGGGCTATGATTTTCGCTTTTGGTTTTAAGCCATATTCATTTACCTTCGCTTCATTCATCATCAAAATGACGGAAGCACCGTCATTGCGGCCGCTGGCATTGCCTGCTGTCACGGTTCCATTTTCCTTAAAAACCGCCTTAAGCTTCGAGAGCTTCCCGATATTTGTACTGCGCGGATGCTCATCCACACTAAAAAGCTGTGTTTCTCTTTTTTGCTTATATTCAACCGGGATGATTTCCTTTTCAAAACGGCCAGATTCAATGGCTGCATGCGCAAGCTCCTGGCTGCGAAGCGCAAATTCATCCTGTTCTTCCCTTGAAATAGCATACTTCTCAGCCAGGTTTTCAGCGGTTAATCCCATTGTCAGATTCCCGTATTTTTCGATTGGCTGGGAACAAGGCTGGCTTTCGGTATTCGGGTCCAGAATTTGCGCATTTCCGGCCTGGAATCCATAACGGGCGTTCCGGATATAGTAAGGTGCTGTGCTCATGCTTTCAGCTCCTCCGGCCACGACTACATCAGAGTAGCCGAGCCTGATTTGCATATCCGCATTATTGATGGCCTGAAGACCGGATCCGCATTGGCGGTGAACCGTGTAGCCTGTAACCTCAATAGGCAGCTCCGCTCTTAAGGCGGCCAGACGCGCTAGATTGGAAGTATCCGCACTTTGCTTGGCCTGGCCAAGGATCACTTCATCCACTTGTACACCCGTATGAGAACGATTCAATACTTCCCGAATGACTTTCTCTGCAAGATGATCAACCGGGACGTCTTTTATCGTTCCGCCCATTCTGCCAATTGCTGTCCGGACAGATTCGACAATATATGCTTGATTCATGCCTTACACCCCCACATAGGAGGATTCCCGCTTAAGCTCATTCGCAATGATATTGCGCTGAATCTCAGAGGTTCCTTCGTAAATTTTTGTAATTCTTGCATCCCTGTAGTAGCGTTCAATCGGATAGTCTCTCATATAGCCGATTCCGCCATGGATTTGCACGGCTAAGTCTGCCACTTTGTTATATACTTCTGACGCAAATAGCTTTGCAATAGCAGCCTCTTTCACAACCCTCATTTTTTGATCGGTCATCCAGGCAACCCGGTACGTCATGGATCTAAGCACTTCGATTTGCATGCTGATGTCGGCCAGCATATGCTGAACAGCCTGCACCTCGATGATCGGCTTGCCGAATTGCTCCCGTTCCTGAGTATATTGCAGGCAGTGTTCAAGAAGCTTTTCACAGGAGCCAAGGTTTCTGGCAGCCAGGCCAGCGCGGCCATTGGCCAGGATTTTCAGTGCATTGATATATCCCTGTCCTTCTGTACCAAGAACGTTCTCGGCGGGAACCTCCATATTTTCAAAGAAAAGCTCTGCCGAATGGGAGCCTCTTAACCCCATTTTTTGTTCGACACTCCCCAGGACAAAGCCGGGGAAGTCTTTTTCAACTATAAAGGAGGTAATTCCTTTCGCTCCTTTTGCCCGGTCCGTTACTGCCATCACGGTAAAGACATGCCCGTCAACTGCATTTGTAATATAATGCTTGGATCCGTTTAATATATATTTATCACCCTTTCTGACAGCAGTCGTTTTCAGTGCCGCTGCGTTCGAGCCAGCGCTCGGTTCAGTTAAAGCAAAAGCGCCGATCCATTCCCCTGTTGCCATTTTCGGCAAGTATTTTTGCTTTTGCTCTTCTGTTCCAAGCTCCACTATTCCTACAGAGCCGATTCCCGTATGTGCCCCTATTAAAGTGGTATAGCCATTATGTGTTTTGCCAAGCTCTTCGTAAATGGCGCACTTTCCAACCATGTCCAGGCCGAGCCCGCCATATTCTTCCGGAATGCTTAATCCGAATAAGCCCATTTCCTTGGACATCTCCACCAGCTTTTCCGGTATCATATCTTTTTCTTCAATTTCCATCGCCAATGGTTCTGCTTCTTCTTTTACAAATTTACGCACATTTTCCCTTAAAAAATTTATATCTTCAGAAAAATTAAAGTCCATTTCTGTCTCTCCCTTATTGGTTAGTAAACTCTGCCGTTCTTTTTTCCAGGAATGCTGCCGTACCTTCTCTTTTGTCCTCTGTCCCAAAAGCTACAGCCTGTGAAAGCTTCTCAATCAGCATGGCTGTCTCCAGATCAATATCAAAGCCTTTGTGGACTGCAAGCTTTGCCAGCTTGATTGCAACCGGGCCTTTTTTAAGAATTTGAGAGGCAACCTCCTCTGCTGTCGCATCCAATTCATCATCGGCTGCAAGGTATGTAACCAGACCGATTCTTTCGGCTTCTTCTCCATCTATAATTTTGCCTGTCAGGATCATGTCAAGTGCCCTTCCCTTGCCAACCACCCTGGACAGGCGCTGTGTTCCGCCTGCTCCAGGAATGATGCCCAGGTTAAGCTCCGGCAAGCCGAATTTTGCTTTTTTCGCTGCGATCCGAATGTCACAGGCAAGGGCCAGCTCGCACCCTCCACCCAGTGCATACCCCTTTACAGCTGCAATCGTTACTTTGCCCGATTGTTCGATTTTTTTGTAAAGCCCCTGCATGCCCGGAATCAATGCCTCAAGCATTTTTCTTTCATGAAGCTGTTTTATATCCGCTCCTGCTGCAAAAGACTTCTCCCCTGCTCCCTGAATGATGATGCATTTCACCTCATCATTTGCTTCTGCCCAGCTAAAGGCATCTCCAAGCTCCTGGAGCGTCTCCTGATTTAAAGCATTACGCTGTTCAGGACGGTTAATGGTCAGCCACATAACCCCCTGTTCGATTTGAACAAGCAGATTTTCGTATTGATGCACGTTCTCACCCCTTAAGAATATTGATAGAATCCGCTCCCGCTCTTTTTCCCCAGCCGTCCGGCTTTTACATATTTGATAAGAAGCGGGCAAGGGCGGTACTTCTCCCCAAGTGTCTGGTATAGATACTCCATATTGCGCAGCCGGGTATCCAGGCCTACTAAATCCGCCAGTGCAAGCGGGCCCATCGGGTGATTAAGCCCCAGCTTCAGGGCTTTATCGATATCTTCAGCAGAGGCTACTCCTTCCATCAGCATGTTCATCGCTTCATTGCCGATCAGGCAATTCATCCTGGAAGTGACAAATCCCGGAAATTCATTTACTTCAACGGTTTCCTTCTTAAGCTTTTCACCGACTTCTTTCACCAAGCGGACCGTGTCATCAGATGTTTCCAGTCCACGGATAATTTCAATCAGCTTCATTTTGTGGACCGGATTAAAGAAGTGCATGGCCACCACTTTATCGGGCCGTGATGTTTGTGCCCCAATTTCCGTTGGGCTCATTGTTGAAGTATTGGTGGCCAGAATGGTTCCCTGGGAACAGATGCTGTCCAGCTTTTTAAAAATATCAATCTTCAATTCTATCTTTTCCAGGACTGCTTCAATGACAAGGTCCGCATTTTTCGCAGCTGCCTCTAAGTCTGTTTCAAAATGAAGCCGGTCTTTTGCCATCCCATATTGTTCTTCTGAAATAAACCCTTTTTGAAGACTGCCTTCCAATAAGCTATAAATATCGTTTTTGGCTTTATCTACTATTTCCTGATTAATGTCATTCAAGTAAACTTCAAATCCCGAAACGGCACAGGCATAAGCAATCCCTTTTCCCATTACACCTGAACCTACTACTGTGATGGTGTTCATTCTGTTCCCCCTTAGTTTGATAATGTATTGGCCACTGTATTTCTAGGTACGAACTTTTGATATAAAAACATTGCCGCCAGGATCGCAAAGCCAATGATGTCTGACAAAAATCCCGGGTTGACCATCAGAAGAGCCCCGATAAAAAGAACGGCTCTTTCATACCAATATGAATGTCGGAACAGCCATCCTTCTGCAGCCCAGGCAATTCCAATAATTCCAATGATGGAGGTTGCAACAGATAGAATAATATCCGGAGCGTCTCCAACTAGCAGCAGCGTTTCCCCATATACAAACATATAAGGGACAATAAATGCCGCGAGGCCAAGCCTTACTGCAGTTAAGCCTGTTTTCATAGGCTCAGAACCGGCAAGCCCTGCCGCTGCAAATGCAGCCAGTGCTACTGGCGGAGTTATGGCAGATAACGCTGCAAAATAAAAAACAAACATATGGGCTGCAAGCGGGGACACACCCAGCTCGATTAATGCAGGAATGGTAAGCGGAACCTGTACAATGTATGCCGCAACAGTTGGGAGCCCCATTCCAAGAATGATGCTCGTAATCATCGTGAATACAAGCGTAATAATTAAAATGCCGCCTGATAAATCAATGATCAAGCTGCTGAACTTAAGGCCTATCCCGGTAAGCCCAATAATCCCGATGATAAAACCGGATGCCGCACAGGCAATAGCCGTCTCAATGGCAGCTCTGGCTCCTAAATCCAATGCCTTGAAGATCTTAGAGAAAGATAATCTTGTTGCCCCTTTTAAAGCGGCAACCAATATCGTCACCCCGATAGAGTAGAGACCAGCCTTCATTGGTGAAGAGCCGGATGCAAGCATGACCACAATCACTACTAAGGGGATAAAGAACATGAATCCGGTTTTCAAAACACTCGAAACCTTTGGAAGTTCCTCTTTCTTTAAACCAACGAGCCCCAAACGCCTTGCCCTCATATCGACCTGGAAATACAGGCAGCAGTAATAGAGGACTGCAGGAATTATCGCAGCTATGGCTATGTCCATATAAGGCACACCTAAATAGGAAGCAATGATGAAAGCCGAAGCCCCCATGATCGGCGGCATGATCTGGCCGCCCGTAGAGGAAACCGCTTCAACCGCAGCTGCAAAGTGACTCTTATAGCCTGTTTTCTTCATTAATGGAATCGTAAAGGCACCCGTTGTAACTGTGTTAGCAACCGCACTTCCTGAAATGGTTCCCAAAATGGAGCTTGCGACGATCGCCGTTTTGGCAGGACCTCCGCGATATTTCCCCATCCCGGCCACTGATAAATCGATAAAAAATTGACCTGCTCCCGAAACCTCTAAAAACTTTCCGAAGAGAATAAATAGAAAAATAAAGGTGGCTGATACCCCAAGAGGAGTACTGAAAATACCAGTCACTGTATAAAAGAGGTGATCAATAATCCACATCATGGTAAATTCACGATGGGAAAGTGACCCCGTAATCAGATGACCCCAAACTCCGTAAACGATGCAAATGAAGATAATAATCACCAGTGTATTTCCAATCACGCGGCGCGTTGCTTCAATCAGCAGCAAGCCGGATATGATTCCTATTGCAATTTCCAGTGCTGTCAGCGGCTCAATATAACTCATCCGTGATGAAATGACCTGGGAATTCATCACATAATAGGAATAACAGGCAATGGACAAAACCATAAACAGCCAATCATACCAGGGGATGCTTTCATTTTTTACCGCCTTCTTGGAAGGCTTATATATGGCAAATGTTAAAGCCAGCGCAAATGCCAGGTGTGCCGACCGCTGCAGGATGGATTCGAATACCCCAAAGAAAGCTGTATACAAATGAAAAAGAGACATTAAGACGGCAATAATGGAAATGATTTTGGCAGCCGCGCCCTTTAATAGGCGCAGCTTGCTGTTCAGATTTCCATCTTCGTCATATTCCGCAATCACTTTTGAAGCTTCTGCTTCCGTTACGTCATGTTTAGACATCATTTCACCTTCTTTTTAAAAGGATTATTTTGCTTTATTTAAGTGCCCCGACTTCCTTGTAATATTTCTCTGCACCCGGGTGAAGCTTGCCCACGTTGTTTTGCACTGAATACTCTGCATTAAAGTCTTTCATAATCGGGGATAATGTCGTCCATGTATCTTTTTCTTCTACCATCATTTTTGTGAGCTTATAAACCGACTCTTCGTCCATTAGATCATCATTAACCAGCAGAACCGTATAGCCGGCAACCGTTTTAACATCTTCTTTCACATTCGAATAAGTTCCGCCTTCAATGTCATATTCCAAATATCCTTCATTTAACTCATGCAGGCCTTTTACTGTATCATCATCCAAAGGAATCAGGCGGATTCCGAGGGTTGTATCCAGCTCCTGGAAAGTGGAAACCGGTGCAGAAACCATCCCTACAATGGCATCGATATGTCCGTCACGCAGAAGGTCGGCTCCATCAGCCGTTCCGATATATTCAATGCCGCCAAGATCGTCATAGCTCATGTCATTCAGCTTTAAAATATCCAGGAATGCCAGCTCTCCGCTGTATCCTTTAATTCCCGGGCTTACCTTCTTTCCCTTTAAATCTTTCACGGACTTTATATCAGAATCTGCCCGAACAACGATCTGGAATACATTTGGATACAGGGTTGCAACCGTGCTGACATTATCCACTTTTTCTTTAAAAGCATTGATACCGTTCAATGCCTCAGGCACTGTTTGGCCATTACTGAATCCAAGAGCAAACGTGCCCTGGCTTAAGCCCAAAAGATTGGAAACAGATCCGCCCTCTACTACCGTAACGGAGGATTCCGGATAGACTTCCTTCATTTTCTCTCCCATCGCCCCTGACAATGTGTACCAGAAACCGCCTACTGTTGCAGAACCGAAAGCCATATCCCGCGGGGCTCCTTCTGCTCCTCCGCCTTCGCTTGCTTTACCGTTGCTTCCCGCCTCATCCGAAGAACAGGCTGCCAATACGACTAACATAAAAGCCATTATAACTGCCAATAATTTTTTCAACTTTTTTTCCCCCTTAATTTGTTTCCATTTTGGTTTTTTCGAGCACATGGAATTCAGCATCTGTCATCTCCCGCAATGCTTCAATCGAAACATCGGAGAGAGTTTCTATGAGGTGCATTTTTCCTTCAAGAAATTTAAATACAGCATGTTCGGTGACAATCATATCTGCTTTTCTTGTACCGCTGCTAGGAAAGGATAATCTTTTCACAATTTTCGGACTTCCATCTTTAGACAAGTGCATGGAAGCAATAATCATCCGCCTTGCTCCCGCAACTAAATCCATGGCCCCTCCCACTCCAAGAATGGTTTCTCCGGGTACTGCCCAATTGGCGACTTCACCGGTTTCATCGACCTGCAAAGCTCCCAATACAGCTGTGTCTATATGCCCGCCGCGGATCATCAGGAACGAATCCGAACTATCAAAGAGGGATGCCCCTGTGTCCATGGAAACAGGCTTCTTGCTGGCGCTGATCAAATCCATATCAATGTCTTCGTCAGACGGAGTCGGACCCATTCCGAGAAGGCCGTTTTCAGACTGAAGGTAAACCTTTTTGTCATCAAGGTAATCCGGAATAATGGTAGGGATGCCGACTCCTAAATTGACAATTTCTCCTTCCTTCAGTTCCTGTGCTACCCTTTTGGCGATCTTGATTCTGTCAGATAGACTCAACGTATCTTCCTCCTTCTTTTACATATTGATTGATTACGACATAATCAACGTATAAGTGAGGGGTTACCACTTCTTCCGGGGCAAATGCACCAGCTTCCACAATCTCGTCCACTTCTGCTATGACCACCTTCGCAGCCGTTGCCATAACCGGGTTGAAATTCCTCGCTGTTTTGTCATAAATTAGATTTCCCAGTGTATCAGCCTTAAGTGCTTTAATAATGGCCACATCCCCTTTGATTGCTTTTTCAAATATGTAGGATTCGCCATCGATCACTTTCTCTTCTTTCCCTTCAGCAAGCTTGGTCCCGGCGCCTGTCTTCGTATAGAACCCTCCGATGCCTGCCCCGCCGCACCGGATGGCTTCTGCCAAAGTGCCCTGAGGAATTAATTCAATCTCCAGTTCACCTTTTGACCAGGCCTTAACCGCATCACGATTAGTGGTAAAATAAGAACCTTTCGCTTTTTTCAGCTTACCTGCCACCAGCAGTTTTCCGAGCCCCTTCCCTTCCTCGCCTAAATTGTTGCTGATGACTGTGAGATTATCTTTATCGGATTTCACCAGCTCATCTATTAAAGTAAGCGGTGTTCCCGAAAGGCCGAATCCCCCGACAAGCAATGTGTCGCCGCTTTTAATAAACTGCAGTGCATCAGCAGGATTTAATCGTTTTTTCATTATGTTCCTCCTCTTGTCTCTGGGTTTCCGAGTAATTTATATAAGCAGACAATGATTTGATGGCTGTATTTTCATGAAAGAAGTAAGGTTTCTTTGTTTCCTTTAATATGTCAATGGCCAGCTCCCCCTGGTATCCCTGGGACATGAAAATCGGAATAAAAATACTATCTCTTTCCTCCATCAGCTTTTTCATTTGTTCCGAGAGAATTTCATTTTGATAGTCTACCTGGAATGGGAAAGGAACAATGATATTATCGAAATCACCCGATTTATGAAGCACTTCCAGACAGGTTGTTAATTTTGACAAGTCATCGTATACGATGGTGGTCAAATCTAAAGGATTCATGAATGACTTCTCTATACCTGTAATCGTTTTCATTTTCTGCTGAAGTTCTGATGATAAAGGCTGAAGCTGAATTCCATACTTATCGCATAAATCCGCCAGATAAATGGAAGTAGCCCCTGCCCAGGAAAAGATAGCCGTCCGCTTTCCTGCTGCCTTTTTGTATGTATCAAACAGCCATGAAAGGGCGACAACTTCATCAATGCTTTCAGCTTTTACCAGTCCGGGGTGATTGACCATATCCCATGGAATAGAGTAATCATTGTTTCTTCCAAGGTGATATTTAACGGCAATTCTTGAAATCTTCGAATGGCCGATTGGCAGCAGGATCACCGGCTTCTGTTTGATATAGGCCTGGTGCAGCAGACGGAAAAAGCGCTCTTCCTCAGAAATGGATTCAATGATTAATAGAATGGTTTCTGTTGATGGATCACTAATTAAAAATTCAAAGCAGTCATTAATGGTGATATCCATCTCATTTCCAGGTGATAGCCAATAGGAAAATCCGAGGCCTTTTTCATTCGCATCAAGAACTGCCCGGCCTAAACTTCCTCCATGACTGATCAATCCAACAGATCCCTTATGAAAATTCTTAGGTTCAAAACGGGGTGAAAAAGAGATTCCCCAGTTTCCTATAAAATGATAGAATCCGGGAGAGTTTGGTCCATAAACCGTTGTTTCTGTACCTTTAACAATTTCCTTTAGCTCTTCTTCCCGGTTTATTCCATCCGGACCGCTTTCAGAAAAACCCGAGCTGATGATGATGACACTCTTCACTTGTTTATTTACACATTCTCTTAAGATGGCAGGGGCATGTTTGAAAGGAACAATTACACATGCCAAATCGACTTCTTCTCTGATCTCGAGTACACTCGGATAGCAGTGAATTCCCGAAATGGTGTCATAGTTTGGGTTTACGAGATGAATCTCCCCGGAAAATTTTGATTTTTGAAGATTGACCATGACACGTCCCGCATTTTGATGGAACCTTTCCGAAGCTCCTATTATGGCAATGCTATTAGGGGAAACAAGCGTCTGCAATGATCTCATGATTTTAATAATCCCCCTTCTAATTTTTTCACCTTTCGAACAATGGTAGAAGGATTCACTTCCAGCACACGGGCAATGCCCCGATAGGATTTTTCTGACTGTGACGCTTTATAGATCAGCTCTCTTTCAAGCAGGTCTACAGCCTCTTTTAGCGGTAATATCTGATTTACGACAATGGCTTGATCATGACTCATTCCCTGGTTATCGCCTTTGCTGAATAAAGAAAGAATCTCCTGCTCCCCCACTTCCAGATTCGAAGCTGTTACGTATATTCTTTCAATCATATTGACGAGTTCCCTTACATTCCCTGGCCACTGATAATTAGTAAGGACCTGTATGGCTTTCTTGGTGAATTTGAGATGTTTGTGATATTTTGCTTCGAACATTCTTGCATACGCATCAATCAGGATTGGAATATCTTCGACCCTTCTTCTTAAAGGCGGAATTGATATGGGAATAACATTCAGCCTATAAAATAAGTCCTCCCGAAAACTGCCTTCCAGGACTAATTCTTTAAGATCCCTGTTTGTAGCGGCAATTACACGCACATCAATCTTTGACGTTTTGGCAGATCCTACCCGGGTAATCTCCATTTCCTGCAATACACGCAGCAGCTTGACTTGCAGGTGGTTTGGGATTTCCCCAATCTCGTCCAGAAAAATAGTTCCATTATTCGCTTGTTCAAATAAACCGGCTTTTCCCTTTTTCAAGGCACCTGTAAAGGCACCGCCTTCGTATCCAAAAAGCTCAGACTCCATTAATGATTCAGGAATAGCCCCACAATTCACTTTAATAAATGGCTCTTCCGACCTTGGACTCGACTGTTGAATCAGCTTGGCAATCTCCTCTTTCCCCACTCCCGACTCACCTGATAATAGAACCGTAACATCCACCTTTGCCACTTGCTGAACGGTCTCAAGCAGTCTTTCCATTTCGGGTGATTTGGCTATGAATGTCTCCGATCTTTCGGAAAGGTGCATATGTTCAAGTATTGACTTTGTTTTTGCCAGCTCACTTCTAAGTGCATCGAATTCAGTCATGTCCTTCACATTGATAACAACTCTTTCAATTTGATTGCTGCTGTTCTTAATGGGATTTGCCGTTATAATTAAGGAATTTTTATTGTCTTTGCTTGTTTCCATGATGTTATGCGATCTGCCCTTAGCTTCTACCTGCCGGGCTATATCTTTTATGTAGTCAGGAGTATCTTTCCTTACATCAAATAGCTGCCGAAAACTCTGGTTGCATTTGATAATGGTTCCTGACCCATCTGTGATACAGATGCCGTCTGTTGAGTTATCCAGGATCGTTTCCTGTTCTTTTACCAGCTGCTTGACTGATTCAAGTTCATTGGATACAAATTCTATTTCTGAAATGTCCTGAAAGACGCCAACCGCTCCTACAAGAGTCTCGCCATCATAGAGCGGTGTTCGATGAGTTAAATATTTTCTTTTTCCTACCCGGTATTTTTCTGTATGTCCCCTGCCTGTGCGGATAACATTCAATAACCCGCTTGGAGCGACAACATCAGTTAAAAACTTTCCAATGGCTTTCTCCTTAGTTGTCATAGCCATCTTTTCTGCCGGAGGATTCATTGAGGTAATCCTCCCCTCCAAATCGATGGAAAGAATCCCATTATGTGCCGAATTAAAAATAGCATCCATGCGGCTGAGCTCCACCTGAGAAGTTCTGGCATAGGCCGCCAGATACTGTTCTTTTGTCAGGAAGCCGGTGATTTCCCCATTTTTATTTAGAATTGGCCAGATTTCCTGGTCAACGGACTTTATATTCTTTAATTCATCCGTTTCATTAAGGAAACAAAAGTCAGTCTGGTAAATTTCTGATATTGCCTTATTTTGATTTAACAAACCTTCTAATAGATTATGCTCTGTAAAGCATCCCGCCAGCTCATCTCTTACGTTATAGACCAGCCCGCCTTTCATATAGGATTCCAGCAGGGTCTTTGCTGCCTCTTTGATGTAATCGTTTTCAAAAAATTTAATAGAAGTACGAGTCATCACGTCTTTTACTAACAAATTTCCCGCTCCCTCTGAGTGATTCACTCATAAATTATTAATGCAAGAAGTGTGCCAACGTTAGAAAATTAATAAAATGCTGATATTTCTCACATTTTGTAATATTTAAACTATATATCCTGTAAAAAAATGTTGCAATACCGCAACAGGTGTTGCGACAGCGCATTAAAGGGTGAAAAAAACAGGTCTCCACGAGGCAGGAGGACCTATGATTCATTCTTATCCTTTTTAGCACTGTTGCGTTTTTGCAACATACCTTGAATTTAATAAATAGATTACTATGACTATCTAACAGTTGCCGACAGGCTAACCCAAATTTTTCTGAAAAACAAAAAGGAACTCCACATCAAAGTGAAGTCCCAATAATAACTAGATTAAGAAAACAGTTTAATAAGGAAGCTCAATAAAATCCCCACAACCCCAAAGTCCGAGTCTCCAAAGGTAGTTCCCTCAAATCCTAGTGATCCAAGAACCGGAAGCAATAAGGCCGGAAGGAATGAGATTAATAGACCGTTTGCGAATGATCCGATTATCGCTCCGCGTCTGCCCCCAGTCGCATTTCCGAATACCCCTGCCGCCGCACCTGTGAAGAAGTGCGGAATCAGGCCTGGCACAATTATTTTCAGGCCAAATAATGGTAGAAGGAACATAGAAAGCAAACCAGCTACAAAGCTGAATAGGAATCCGATAATAACTGCATTTGGCGCAAAAGGGAACACTGCCGGACAATCAAGGGCAGGCTTCGCATCTTTTACTACTTTATCCGCAATTCCTTTAAATGCAGGAACGATTTCTGCAATCAGCATCCGCACACCGGCAAGGACCACATATACACCAGCTGCAAACGTAATCGCCTGCATGAGCGAGAATACAAGGAAGTTAACTCCGCCGCTCAGTTCAGATTCTACATAGCCTTTTCCGGCGATCGGCGCAACAACCAGGAAGAGAATCGTCATTGTCAGAGACATCGCAACAGATGTATCGCGCAGGAATCCAAGGGATTTTGGCACTTTGATATCCTCTGTCGATTTGGATTTATCCCCTGCACGCTTTCCGATAAAGCCGGAAACAAAGTAGCCGAAAGATCCAAAGTGGCCGACAGCGATGCTGTCATTGCCTGTGATTTCGCGTACATATGGCTGGACAAGCGCAGGCATGAAAACCATTAATAATCCCAGAATAATAGACCCAATAATGATCAGCGGAAGTCCTGTAACTCCGCCGGTTGCAAATACAGCTGAGATCAGGCAGGCCATGAATAAAGTATGATGTCCGGTAAGGAAAATATATTTAAACGGTGTAAAACGGGCAATTAATATGTTCATGACCATCCCGAAAAGCATGATCATCGCGGTTTCTTTCCCAAATGTCTGCTGGGCAATCGCTACGATGGCTTCGTTGTTCGGAATAACGCCCTGGATATGGAAAGCCTTTTCAAACATTTTTCCGAAAATATCAAGTGAGCCTATTAAGATGCTTGCTCCTCCATTCAGGATGAGAAAGCCCATGATTGTTTTAAGGGTACCTGATATAACATCGGCAATTCCTTTCTTCTGCAGAAGCAAGCCAAACAAGGCGAATAAACCAACCAGGATGGCGGGCGTGCCCAATATATCATTCATGATGAAATCAAACATGTTTACCCCTCCTTTTTAAATCCTCTGTATCTATCTTTCATCTGAGCAATTTTTTAGGTTATACTGTATTTGTTCTTTTTATTTTTCAGCGGGCGAGTCTATCGCCTGCTCTTTTTTTCTCTATTAGGATAAATGTGATTCCAATGCCGCTTTTAGCTCGTTTTGATCAAGGATGTTTGTCAAACCAATGATCGTTCTTGTTCCGTCATCCAAAGTGGAAATCAGGTCTTTAGATCCCAGGTAGATATCCGCTTTTTCAGATTTAGCCGTAGTTAAGTCGGTATGTGAAACATCTGCTTCCACTCCCAGCTGGCTTAAAACTGTTTTTACGTTCATTTCTACGATAAAGCTGCTTCCAAGTCCGTTTCCGCATACTACTAGAATTTTTTTCATTTTTATTTCCTCCTTAGTCTTGTGAATATTGATTAATAATTTCCAATACGTCAGCTGCTGTATCAGCATTCTGCAGCTTTTCAAGGTTATCGCTGTCAGACAGCATTTTGGACAGTTGAGATAATGCTTTTAAATGGGTTTCATTATCGATGGCTGCCAGCACAAAGAATAATCTTACCTGATGCTCCGGCTTTTCCGAAAAAGCACAGCTTTCCTTTAATTGCAGAAAGCTCATTCCCAGCTTGTTCACACCAGCTTCAGGGCGGGCATGAGGAAGGGCAATTCCAGGAGCGATGACGATATATGGCCCCATTTCTTTCACGTTTTCAATCATGGCATCAATGTAATTACGGCTGATGGATTGATCGGCCAATAGCGGCTGTGACGCTATTTGCAGTGCTTCCTGCCAGCTTGGGGCAGAATCTGAAAATTGAATTTTATCTGCGGTTAGAACTTCATTTAACATTGGCTTTTGGTCCACCTCACTTTTTGCTTCTTTATTTGATTGATAGTAGACTTTCAACTCCTGGATCAGCATGCTTTCGTCTTTAATATCTGCATGCTTCCGGATAATGTCCATCAATGTCTCAATGTTTTCTGATTTCGGCCTTTTTTCTGATGCCTGAACCTGCTTAAGCAGGGATTCCTTCTCAGACGGGTTAAGAATCGGATTTACAATAAACACCGGTACATTTTTCAGGGATACTGGCGTGGTCGAAATGACAAAATCCAAATCAGCCAGGGACGCTTTCTCATATTCACGGACGGTGTATACATTCGCCACATCGACAAACGGCATGAGATCTTCAATTTGTTTCTGAAGGATTCGGGACGTGCCGATACCGCTGGCACACACTACAGCCGCTTTTTTGCGGGCTTCCACCCTGACGCCTTCTTTATCAATCCAGCCTCCAAAGTGCATCGCAATATAGGCCGCTTCATCATCCGATACTTTTTTGCCAAGCACGTATTCAAAATGATGAACCACTTTTTTGGTTAGAATAAACAGATCCTGATAGGACTCCTGTACGGATTTGGATAATGGATTCTCCAGTTCGATTCCATATTTGATCCGGAAATATGCCGGTTTTAAATGAATCAATAAATTTCGTTCAAGTTCCTTCCGGTTTTGAAAAAATACGCAGGCATACTTTTGAAAATCATCGACCATTCTTATTGCTATTGATTTGAGGATAGCAAGGTCCTGATTTTCCAGCTCATGTGTATCATAGTCGCTTATTTTCGCCCCTAACAGGTAGGTTGCAAGATAGCAGGCTTCATCATCAGGAACCTCAATCTGGAAACCGCTTTCAATTTTTCGGCAAATAAATTGAGCAGCGGTGTACTCTTTTGTTTCTTTAATGACCTGTTTTTCAACAGGATCCATTTTGATGTATTTTTCCTGGTTAAATCTTTTGATGAGCATAAATATATGGGCGCTTAGCGTCTCCATCACTTCATCTGTGTAATGAACGCCGGAAAATGATTCACTTTCATTCAGAATCTCATAAATTGTTTCTAAATCAGCACGCTGAAACATTTCAGGTGACAGTCCAGGTGTGTCCTGGATGGTTAACTGGACTTCGGATAATAGATCATTCCAGCCGCGATTGGTTAAAACCTGTGATAAGCAGTAAATCAGCATTTTCCGCTTATCCTGTTCTTCGCCGGCAATGTAGTAGCCAGAAGGTTTATGGAAATTCAACTGAACCTGGAACTGACTCAGCTGCTTTTTTAACTCCTTGATATCTGCCAGAAGCGTACTCCTGCTGACACCCAGCTTATCTATCAGATCCTGCAGATAAATGGTTTTCTCACGGGTCAGGATGAGGATGGCGGTCCAGGCCATTCTTTCTTTTCGTGAAAACTCATAACTGGCAGCTTTATCAAACGAATCCAGCCGCTGTTTAATCTGCTGCTTTTCTTCTTCATCGAGAAAAAATCCGGCAGCACGAACATATTTCAATTCATCTAAACCCTGGTCTTTCAGCCAGCTATTAATTTTGTCGACATCATAGTATACAGTCCGCTTGGAAATCTGTAATTCTTCCATAAGCTCCTGCGGAGAAACATGTGTAGGTGCATGGACCATTTTCGTCAAAATCGTCATGCAGCGCTGGTCAAGAATCATCGGGAGCGCTCCCTCCTTTACCTGATTCTAAATAGTAAGTTTGCAAAAGTCAGACTCTAAATTCATCGAATTGTCTGCTTACTACGTATTATACTCCTGTATTGCACAAAATGAAGTCCGAATTCTGTAAGGGGGTTTTTGCAAGAGTTGGACTTATATTAGCTGGGAAATAAAAAAAGCGAGCTCGCCATTGGCGAATTTCGCTTTTTTAAATACAACAATAGTCAAAATCTAAAGTTAATTAAATTCTCCCGCTTCTCCTTAAGCCCTCTCACAGTCCCCTCATAGCTGAGCAGGTCCCCTGTGAGGGTTTCATTCCGATCCTTGATCATTCTCGAGACCTCATCGGGATTCGGTCCTCCCTGGAGGCTGCGGATCTGTACAAAGTATTCAGGAGAGATGATTTTCTTCCACTCTTCCTCTGAGAGGGAAACGGGAACATATCCCCGAATGACTTCATTTACATCCTCTACTTTCCAGTCGCATAGCTCTTTCTGATCCTTCACCGTTTGTTTTGAAATATAGCTGGCAATGGAGTGGGCTTTCCGGAATGGGATGCTGTAGTCTCTTGCCAGGCTGTCGGCTAATTCTGTGATCGTGATGCACGATTTTTTGGCCATTTCTTTCGCATGGTCTTTATTGACCTTTAATGTTGCAATCACGGCATACATCAGCTTTAATACCCGATTCGCATTATTAAAAGCGCGATACAGATGGGGCTGCAGATCATCCTCAGTATCGACGATATCGCCGAATGGCGTGTTATGGACCATGTTCATGGCTGCATACGCTTCACCATAGGCACTGCTGGCAATGGATCTGGAATGCTCAATGGAAACCGGGTTCCGCTTCTGCGGCATAATGCTGCTCACCTGTACGTAAGGATCTGCCACCTGGAAGGTGCCAAACTCCCTTGTTACATGCTGAAGGAAATCCTGGATCCACCGGCCGGTATTCACCATGCAGGTCATCAGGGCGGATGAGGTCTCCAGCAGATAATCTGCTCCTGCAATCGAGTCGTACGAGTTTTCAATAATTCCTTCAAACCCCAATAAATCACGGGTGCGGTCCCTGCAAATCGGGAATCCGGTCGTTGTAAGGGCCGCTGCACCGAGTGAGGATTTATTTACGGTTTTATAGGCAGCCCACAGCCGGCTGATATCCCTTTGAAGGACATCATATACAGCAAGCAGATAATGCCCCAAAGTGGTCGGCTGAGCCGGCTGTGTATGGGTATAGCCGGTCATATAGGTCTCTTTATGCTCTTCAGCCTGCTCAAGCAATGCCTCACTAAGCTGATAGGCACTGCCCAAAAGCTGAAGCAGGTGTTCTCTCAGGACCAGCCTGTACATGGCGATCCCCATATCATTCCGGCTCCGGGCAATATGGATTTTCCCGGCCAGCTCATCACCGATCTCTTCTCCGATTTTCGCTTCCATCATAAAAAAGAGATCTTCAAATTGAGGCTGGTAGGATAATGAGCTTGTGTCTGACATTGCCACTTTATTAATTCCTTCCAGCATGGTCCTTGCTTCATCTTCCGGAATGATTCCCTGTTCTGCCAGCATGATCACATGTGCCCGGTGGATATCAAACATGACATGAAACAGATAATCCCGCTGGTCATTGAAAACAGGCATCAGCAGTTCTTCTGCATACGTCTTGCCGGGAAAGGCATGGCCTTCACTTTTAATAAATTCTTCTAATTTGCTCATTTTTTCAACTCCGTTTTATGACAATGATTTTTCAGCTTTTACACCAAAAAACTTATTTGATATGAACAGAACCAGTGCGATTAAAGCTATCTGGATCATTCCGTAAGCTGCCGCCTGGCCCATATTGAACATTCTCAGCTGATTCATAATCTCGATGGAAATCGGACGGTTTGAAAGGGTATACAGCAATACAGATGTTGGAAATTCACCGACTGACTCAACAAATGCCAGTAATGTTCCTGATAAAACCCCTGGCATAATAATCGGAAGGATTACTTTTCTGAACGTATAAAACCACTTTGCCCCAAGACTTCTCGAGGCTTCTTCTATAGAATCATCCAATTGCTCCAATACCGCATTGGTCGATCTGACGACCAATGGAATATGGCGAATAAAATAGGCCAGAGGCAAAATCCAGAATGTGCCGACGAGAATATTGCCAAACGAGAAGATGGTAGGCTCATTAAAAGCAAAAATCAAATTCATCCCGATAACGGTGGCCGGCAATGCCCATGGAATCATAACTAAAATATCCACAAAGCTTTTCCCGACAAATTTCCGTTTAACAAGCACATATGATGCCAATACGCCAAAGACGAGGTTCCCAGCTGTAGCGATAACCGACAGGATCAAGCTATTTTTCAACGGCTTGAATATGTTCGGATCCTGGAACAATAAACGATAATTTTCAAAATTAAATACCGATGGATAGGTCTGCCACGTCCAAGTTCCATCCGGCACGAGGGATAGCAGGAGAATCGTGAAATGAGGAAGCAGCAGAATAATGACTCCCACGATTCCTGTAAAGACCAGTATCCACTTTAAAACAGGATTATTCACTTCACTGCGATGGGCCCCAATCCCTTTAGATGCCATCCGGTAATCCTTGCGGTTTTGGTACCAGCGCATAAATAATAGGAAGCTGATCGATACAACCGATAAAATAACCGATTGCGTGGCGGCCACTTCCATATCGCCGTTGATTTTTGAAAAATAAATCTGCAGACTCAGCACTCTGAATCCGCCTGCCAGCAGAAACGGCGCACTGAAGGATGCCATCGAGATCATAAACACTAATAAGGATGCGGCAACAATAGCCGGTGTCAATAATGGAAAGGTTACTTTCCAGAACACGTTAAATCGGTTGGCCCCCAGGTTGTATGCAGCTTCTTCAAGGGATGGATCAATTTTATTAATGGCTGATGAAACAGTCATATAGAAATACACATACATAGTATATGCATGGACAATTAAAATGCCTGAAATGCCGCCTATTTTAAACGGGACTTCATCCAGCCCGAACAGGTCTTTAATGGCATTGGGAATCAATCCGGTTTCCCCATACAGGAACATGAACGCCATTACTCCTACCAATGACGGCAGAACGATCGGCATGATGGCAGCCGATGCAAAAAAGCCTCTGCCCGGAAAATCATACCGGTTAAAAATGAATGCCAGCGGGATGCCGATCAGCGCACTGACCAGGACACTTAATACTGAAATATATACAGAATTCCACAGGGCCTCCAGATTGGTTTTGGATTCCTGAGTAAAGAAGTCACTGTAATTCCCAAAGGTCATGCTGCCTTCTTTTTGAAGACTCTCCATTACAGTCCGTAAAGAGGGATAAAGAACATAAGCTATGAGAACCAGCAAGACTGGAATAAGGAGGAGCAGGGTCAGCCTTGTATCCCGATTTTTAATCATGATGCATCACCAGTCACCACAGGAATGATCCTCATCTGCTCTTCAGGCAGTTCCACCCAAATCTCTGCACCCGCCTGCAGGTTCCTGGATAATCCGCTATTCAGGGCATTTACCTGAAGCTTAAGACCTGCAGCTCTGACCACCACATTGATGAGGGAGCCGAAGAAATGTACCTCCTCCACCTTTCCCTTGAAGATATTTTTCCCTTCCGTCTCTTTTTCCAGTATTTTAATAGATTCAGGACGGATGGATAATGCCAGGTTCCCTTTGTTCTCCTGATTATAATTAAAAGGGGCATTTCGGACGGAAAGCTCACTGTTACTTTTACCATTCTGCACTTGTACAAGAATGTTCTCATCTTCTATCCTGCTGATCTTCACAGACAGCAGATTGATTTCACCGATAAACCCCGCTACGAAGTCATTGGCTGGTTCATTATAGATTTCCGAAGGTGTTCCCACCTGGTGGCAGACCCCAAAGTTAAATACCGCAATCCGATCGCTCATGGAGAGAGCTTCTGCCTGGTCATGGGTAACATAGATGGTCGTGATATTATAATCCTTCTGCAATCTCAGTATTTCACTTCTCATTTCATCGCGCAGCTTGGCATCCAGGTTGCTGAGTGGCTCATCCAGAAGCAAAATCTCCGGTTCTATCACCAATGCCCTTGCCAGCGCGACACGCTGCTGCTGACCTCCGCTTAACTGGCTCACCTGACGATCGGCGTATTGCTCAAGTCTCACCTTCTGCAATACATCCTTGACTTTTATATTGAGCTCCTTGGAGCCAAGTTTTCTAACCCTTAATCCAAAAGCGACATTCTCAAACACCGTCATGTGAGGAAAAAGGGCATAGTTTTGGAAAACCATGCCCGTATTTCTTTTTTCAGGAGGTACACGCGTCATATCCTTATCGCCGAAACGGACAACACCTTTAGTAGGATAATAGAATCCAGCAATCATCCGAAGTGTGGTGGTCTTGCCGCATCCACTTGGTCCAAGGAAGGTAAAGAATTCCCCATCCTTTATATCCAGATTTAAATGATCGACTGCAATAACCTTCCCAAAGGCTTTTTGGACATTATCTATGTTTATGGACGCCATACCTATTACACTTCCTATTCTTTAATTTCTTTTTCTCCGCTCTTAATGTTTTCATCCCAATACTTCATCCAGCTGTCGCTGTTTTCCTGGAATACTTTCCAGTCGATATCCATGCTCTTAATCTCTGTTTCTGTAATCCATTCAGGGAGGCCTTCCACATCATCCCTTGTTGGAATGCGGTAAAATTCTTCTGCAAGGATTTTGGCTGCTTCAGGTGTGTTGACAAACTCATAGAATGCTTCAGCCGCCTTCGGATGCGGAGCATCATTCACAACGGCAATCCCTTCTGTCAGGACTGGTGTTCCGCTTTCCGGAATGATGAATTCAAATGGATAATTTTTATTTTCTTTTAACATAACAACGTCAGGCATTGCCCAGACAGACAGCTTTCCTTCTCCTTTGGCCACCTTGTTGTACATCATTTCAGGATTCGCTGCGTATTCTTTTGTATTGGCATCCAATTTTTCAAGCCATTCGTAACCTGCCGCTGTATCGCTGGATTCCTTAAAGTCGCGGTATATCATGGCTGAAAAAATTGTTCTCATCGTTCCGGATGCCAGCGGATAGCGGATGATGATTTCATCCTTCCACTTTGGATCCAGAAGCTCATCCCAGTCTTTAGGCGCTTCATCTTCTGATAATTCTTTGCTGTTATACATAATGACTTCCGGCGTTTGGCTTGTTCCGGACCAGTGCCACTCTGGATCATGGAAGCCCTCTGCCAGACTTCCTGCATAGGAAGGCTCATACGGCTTTAACAGTCCTTCATCCTTTGCCTGATCGAAGTTTACAGATGGCGCTCCCCACCAGACATCAGCCTGCGGATTATTTTTCTCAGAGCGGATCCGGTCCAGGATTTCCTGTGATCCCATATCAAGCCATTCCACATCAATCTGATATTTTTCCTCGAATTGCTGTTCAAACTTTGATAGAATATCCTTTCCATGCGGTGAATAGATAACTACCTTTTCTTCCAGCTTATTCTCTTTCTCTCCCGGCTCTTTTTCAGAGCTTGAGCTGGAACCCTGTTCAGAGCTGCACGCTGAAAGCATTAATGCAGCCGAAATGGATAAAGTGGTTATAATTGATGCCCTTTTCTTATTTTTCATTAAAAAATCCCCCTCATTAAGAAAATTTGATAATACTTTCATGCTCCCGCAAAAAGAGTGAAACAGCACCCAGGACTCCCGCATTATCACCTAATCGTGAAGTCTTCAATTCTACTGAACTTGGAAGATAGTGATTCACGATCCTGTCCAATTTAGGCAAAATGTAATCAGATGACTTTAGAACACCACCTCCTAAAATAATGACTTCAGGATTCAATAAGCTCGCGGCATTAATGATTCCATAGGCCAAATTTTCAATGGCTTCATCAATGACCGCAATGGCTGCTGTATCGCCTTTCTTCGCAAGAGTAAAGGCCATTTCCCCCGGCAGCTCTCCCTTTATGGCCTGAGCATAGGCTGGGTGGGCTGGATCCTGCTGGATGGCTTCCGTCAGTTTTTTTCCGATCGATTTACCGCCGGCGACGCTTTCCAGATAACCGTAGCGGTGAAAGATGGGCTTAAAGTCTTTTTTTATATCTGTTTTATCCGTCACCATATAGCCCATTTCGCCAGCAGCGTTTGAATAGCCGCGGTACAGCTGATTGTTGATAATAATTCCGCTTCCAATACCTGTTCCGACCGCCATAAACAGAACATTCTGTTTATTCTTCGCATTTCCGAGCCATTGCTCCCCAAGTGCTGCCACATTCACATCATTGTCTACATGAACCGGGAAAGGGAAGTATTTATTTGCTTCCGCTAAGAACGGGTATCGAATCCAGTTGAGGCTCGGTGCTTCCAGGACGACTCCGCTGGATGTTTGTGTAATCCCCGGAACCCCTGCTCCCATTCCAAGCACCTGTTCCAATGGGATTTGGCATTCATCCAGCATGGACTGTACATCTTTGGCGATTTGTTTTAAAAGTCCAGATTCTAAAAATTGACAGGTTGAAAAACTGCTGGAATGGACGATGTTGCCTCCGAGATCGCTAATGACTATCTTTACTTTCGTGCCGCCGATATCTGTTCCGATTACATAAGCCGCTTTTTCGTTGAAATAAAGATGTATCGGTCTCCTTCCGCCTTGTGAAGACGATTCGCCTATCCCCTTTTCATACACCCACTTTTCCCCTATCAATTCATCTACCAGCAAAGAAACAGTCGGCTTGCTTATGGAAATCTTCGCAGCAATCTCGGCCCTTGAAGTCGGTGAATTTTCCTGAATCCATTGAAGTACTCTCTTTTTATTGATTGATTTCATTTGCATAGGTGTCCCATTAAAATTCATCACATCACGGCCTTAATTGATTTGGTTAGTAAATATTACTAATTAACTTCAATATAACCTACCTGGTAACCGTTTACAACCCATTATTTTTAATTTTATGATAATTGTGATTATTTATATGACTAAAGAAGGATTTTAATATAAATAATTTTTCGAATATTGAAATATTAACTATTTTCCACTATTATGAAATTTATTAGGCGGGTAGTTGCCTGAAGTTAGTTAGGATATTTAACTAACCTGCTTTAGACCTATGATGAAAGGAGTGCAAGAGGAGCGCTAGTAAACCATTTTGAAAGGGGTTACACACATTGAAAAAAATCTTTGTTTACTTTTTATCCTTGACGTTAATTCTCTCCCTGCTGCCTATCAGCGGAAGTGCCCAGTCTGAAGAGCATGACCCTGACCTTTGGAGTGCAGTGAAGCCGCTGGATACAACGGTCAGCTTTCTGAATACAGGAGCACATCCTGACGATGAGCGAAGTGACTTTCTTGCTTACTTATCACGGGGACTTGGTGTTAAAACATCAAGTTTGATCGCCAACCGCGGCGAGGGCGGCCAGAATGAAATCGGCCAGGAGCTTGGGAACGGTCTTGGAATTATCCGCTCCCGCGAAATGATTGAAGCAGCGAAAATCACCGGAGTTAAAGCCTACCATTTAAGTGAAACGACCTCTGATACCATCTATGATTTCGGCTTTTCCAAGACAAAGGATGAAACTCTGAGCCACTGGGGCAAGGACCTTACTTATGAAAGATTAATCCGCTTTATTCGTTCTTACCAGCCGGATATTGTGATGCCATCCTTCAGAGACTCGGATACCCAGCACGGGCACCACCGCACCATGACCATTCTCAGCCAGGAAGCCTTCAAAGATGCCGCAGATCCTAACGTTTTTCCTGAACAATTAAAAGAAGGGTTATCCGTCTGGCATACTAAAAAGTTCTATTTGCCGGCAGAAAATAAAGATACAGCCGATACATCGATTGAAATCGGCATGCTTGATCCTGTCTACGGCATGTCCTATCCGCAAATCGGCGAGGAATCACGGTATATGCACAAAAGCCAGGGAATGGGCAATGATATCCCTGTTGCGCCAAGACAAACGCATTTGGAGTTAGTGGACAGCGCCGTTGAAACTAACGGCAGCAATGAACTATTTGCCGGAATCCCTTATGATTTTAACGAATGGGCAAAAACGCTCCCTAAGAAAGAAAAAGCATTGCAGGTGCACTTTACAAAATTCCAAAAAAGCCTGGATGGAATTATCTCCAGCTATCCTAGCGACAGCCAGGTATTCAGCAAAACGCAGCAAGTATTAAAAGAAGCTGACCGTTTAGTTAAGAAAACAGCGAAATCCAAGCTTGATTCCCAGCTGAAGTCAGATCTGCTTCATAAGCTTGAAGTAAAAAAAGAACAGCTGCTGAATGTGAGCCTGGTATCCTCCGGCCTTGAAATTGATGCACAGGCGGAGTCCAATATCCTGACAAAAGGACAAAAAACAGCTGTTACGGTTACGTTAACCAATAATGGCAGTCAAAAGCTGAAGAAAGCTGATGTTGAACTGATCACTCCAGAGGGCTGGAAGGTTTCTAATAAGTCCAAGGCAGCTGACCTTGCACCCGGTAAAACGGCTGAAGTTACTTTCAAGGTCCAAGTTCCAGCTGATACAGCGTATTATCACGCATATGAAACCCCTGCCATACAGGCAAAGGTCAGCTATGAATCTGCCGGTGCAAAGACAATGACTGTTACTGATTTGGATGGCACCATTGCCGTTCTGCCAGACGTTGGCCTTACCCTTTCTCCTGAAGATCTGGTAATTAATACTGCCGACGTTCAAGAAGAAGTGCCTGTCAATGTAAAAGTGAAAAATTACCGTGAAGGAGCTGCACAGGCTTCCGTATCCTTAAATGTTCCGGAAGGCTGGTCAGTAAGCCCGGAAAAAGCCGCAGTTAACTTCGGATCTTCACTGGAGGAAAAAGAGGTTACCTTTACACTTAGCCCGCCCGCAGATATTCAGGAAGGCGACTTCAAATTGTCGGCCGAGGCAACCGTAAATGGAAAAACCTTTGATTCAACAGTTCAAGAAATTCAATATGACCATATCGGAACATTTTATTACCTGTACCCGGCCCAGGTAAATGGGGTCGCTTTTGAATTGCTGGCACCGGAAGGCTTAAAGGTCGGCTACATTGAAAGCGGCTTTGACAAAGTGGCAGATTACTTGTCCAATGCAGGACTCGATGTGACGAAGCTTACTGAGACCGATCTTGCTTCAGGGGACTTAAGCCAATACGATACAATCGTTGTTGGCATCCGTGCCTATCTGTCACGTGAAGACTTAACAGCTAATAATGAACGTTTAAAAGAATACGTCGCAAATGGCGGACATATGGTGGTCCAATACCATAAGCCGAATGATGGCTGGGATCAGGAAGCCACTGCTCCATACCCGCTGACTATTGGAAATCCATCCATCCGCTGGAGGGTAACCGATGAAAATGCACCTGTTACCGTTCTGCAGCCTGAATCGCCGCTCTTCAACTATCCAAATAACATTACGGAAGACGACTGGGCCAACTGGATTCAGGAAAGAGGATTATACTATCCAATGCAGTGGGATGACCGCTTTAAAACCTTCGTGCGCATGGGAGATCCGAACGAGGAGCCATTTGATGGCGGCATTCTCATGGCCAATTATGGAGAAGGCACCTACCTTTATACCAACCTGGTATTCTATCGCCAGATTCAAGGCCAGGTTCCGGGAGGCTACCGCATCTTCACGAACTTGATCAGTTACGGTCAAAATCAATAAGTTATTAGGGACAGCTGCGTATGCGGCTGTTCTTTTTTAGCGGGACATGGGGACAGGTTATCTGTCCCCAAGTACATTTGGGACATGGAACCTGTCTCCTCGTCCCTTGGTGACAGGCACCACCCGAATTTTGTCGAATGTGAACTTTGCAAATAGAGTGGGGAAGGTTGCAAATAGATGGGTGATTCTGCAAATAGAATGGGACTTTGTGCAAATAGAACCGGAAAATTGCAAATAGCTACCTGCTTCCTGCAAATAGAGAAACCGTGGAAGTGCTCGCGATCTCCACTCGCTAATAGAGTTAGAGAATCCGCAAATAGAGCACGAAAGTCTGCAAATAGAATCCCGTCTAAAAGAGGTATATAGACATTTATAGCGAAAATAACTAAGTAAACACAGAAAGGAGAGCTATACTTGATTAGTAAAAGCCTGAAAGTTCCCGAATTGAACCTCCAGCTTGAAGCATTGGTAAGAAGAATCCCCGAACAGCACCCCTCTCGTGAGAAAGTGATCTCAGAATATAAAAAGAGAAGCGCAGGATATAAGGGAGAAGAAAGATTATTTTATTACTTAAGCTTTCTTGAACCTAAAAAGTATTGGATTTTTCATGATTTGCGGTTATCAAACGGATCGCAATTCTTCCAAATCGATGCATTGCTGCTCACTGCAAACTTCGGGCTCATATTAGAAGTTAAAAATTGGACAGGCACCTTGTTTTTCAACCCTCAATTCCAGCAGGTCATCCGCATCCAAAACGACAAAGAAGAAGGATTTCCAGACCCCATTTCACAAGCCCGGCATCAGACGAACCAGTTTAGGAACTGGCTTGACCTTAATGGATTTCCTAACATTCCTCTTGATTTTTTAGTTATAATCAGCCATCCTTCCACCATTATTAAGGCAGAGACAGATCCGCTGCAAATATCTAAGAAAGTCTTACACTCTCATCACCTTTTATCCAAAATGAATGACATTGAAAATAAGTTCCCTCAAGAAAAAACTGACTCTAAGGAGATTCGGAGGCTATGCCGGACTTTGTTAAAAAAACATATCCCTGCACAATCCGATATTCTCGAGCACTTCAATGTCTCATCTGAGGAAATTCTTACTGGTGTCAGCTGTCCTAAATGCACTTCCCTTCCAATGATTTTCCATTGGGGGAAATGGCACTGCCCAATGTGTTTGTTTTCCTCTTCATTAGCACATGAAGCTGCGGTCCAAGACTACTTCCGGCTTATTAAGCCGTCAATTACCAACTCGCAATTCCGCTCATTCACCCATATACCATCCCCCTATGCGGCTTCAAGATTACTGTCCAGGATGAATCTTTCATTTAAAAGAAATAAAAGACACAGAATTTACGAAAAATCCCCTGAACAGTGATACAACTCACAAATTTTCCCAACAAAAAAATTTATAATTAAGCTGAATTGAGGTGCTAATATGGAAAAGAACTGGTCTATTTCACTTGAGCATGATAATTATGCTAGTGATTTGGAGCTTCTGATCAACGATGCGATGGCGGCAGTCAGCCAGACAGCTAAAGGGTATTATGTTAATATAGTCACACCAGCTGATTTAGGAAATCCCGATAACTACCTAACTGAAGCACTGCTCATATACTTCGGAAATAAAGTGGACTCTCAATTTATCGATCAATGCGGATGCGGGGGGTTTGTTTTGAGGGTATGGAAAAACAAGTGAGGGACTTTACGATTTTGTGTGATTATAAGAACCGGCATGTTATTTTAAATTATTATTATGAAGACGAGCTTATAGATCGGGATGGAATCAGCTTTAATGAGATTTACGTTCACCAGGGGACGGTTTACTTTATTAAAAATAAAAAACGGATTGTAACCATCAATTCGAAGAAATATCGTAATATATTGATAGGCGAGGATTTTCAAAATTACTATATTATGCGGAGAGACAAGAAACGTCTTGATATCTATTTTCCTTAAACGGAGCTGCGAAGCGCTGGATGCGCTTTTGCAGCTTTTTTTGTTTGGGGAGGAGTGGTCTCTATTTGCAAGAATCCTGCGTCTATTTGCAAATTCCCTGTTCTATTTGCAAAATCTATGACTCTATTTGCAAGTTGATTATCGTATATTGTTCCCGGACCTTTTGCTGCTCGTCTATTTGCAGGAAACAGCTTGCTATTTACAATTTTACAGTTCTATTTTCAGAATGAAGCCTGCTATTTGCAGCTTACTCTGTTCTATTTGCAGAATCCCCGGTTCTATTTGCAAATCTACTATGTGTGTCGTTACCTGCTCAGTATGCAGTTCTTCTATTTGCAGAATCCGGCTAGCTATTTGCACTTTACTTGTTCTATTTGCAGAATCCCTAGCCCTATTTGCAGTTTAAAGCATCTATTTGCAAGTTTCCGCAATCTATTTGCAAGTTTCCGCAACCTATTTGCAGAGTTCACTTTCTGAACCCGCCCGCCAGAGAATCAGCACACACAAAAATAGACCCGCCAAACCTGGCGGGCCCACCCTAGTTACTCCACTTTAAACCTCTTAATAGAATCAAGCAGTTCCTCCGCCATCCCCGAAAGTGAGGCAGCAGATGCCGCAATTTCTTCCATGGATGCCAGCTGCTCTTCTGTAGCAGCGGATACGTCCTGGCTCTCTGCTGTTGTGACAGCGGCAATTTCTTCGATTGCACTGACGAGTTCCACCACCTGGTCGGCGCCTTCGGCCATGTCCCTGATGGATGATGACACTTCTGCGATCTGGCCCGAAACGGTGTCGGCAAATTGCTGGATGTGGCTGAAGGCATCTCCGGCATTGTTCACCAGGTCGATTCCTTTTTCCACTTCAGCTGTTCCCTTTTCCATGGAAGAGATGGCTTTGTTTGTATCCGTCTGAATTGTTGAGATCAGTTCACGGATGCTTTCGGTTGACTTGGACGATTGCTCTGCCAGCTTGCGGACTTCATCAGCCACAACGGCGAAGCCTCTTCCGTGCTCGCCTGCTCTTGCGGCTTCAATGGCTGCGTTGAGTGCGAGCAGGTTCGTCTGGTCGGCAATGGCAGAAATCACATTGACAATCTGGCCAATTTCTTCCGAACGTTTCCCTAATGTATGAACAATTGAACCCAGTTCAGAGACTGTTACATTAATATTTTTCATTTGGTTTGTTGAAAGGTCGATTGCTTCACTTCCTTTTACAACCACTTCATTTGTCTCATTCGCCGTTTCGGCCACGACATTTGTGTTACGCATAATTTGCTGAATGCGGACGGACATTTCTTTGACAACAGAGGTGCTTTCTTTCACTTTTCCTGTCTGCTGCTCAGTTGCAGAAGCTACTTCCTGGATGGAGTTGGCCACCTGCTCTGTTGCCATGTTGTTCTGCTCAGAGCTTGCTGTCAGCTGTTCCGATGAGGATGCAAGATGGACCGCTTTTTCGCTCACCTGGTTGATCAGCTGCTGCAGCGATAGGACCATCTTATTAAAGCTGACACCCAGTTTGCTGATTTCATCGTTGTTCTTGACAATAAACTTCTGGGTCAGATCTCCTTCGCTGACCTTATCAGTTGCCGCGATGAGCTGATTGAGCGGTCGCGTTATCGAACGGACAATAATGTAAGAAACAAGTGCGCCCACAAGGACGAAGATGGCTATAAATATAATTGTCGACACTAAGATTGGCTGGACTGATGACGTTACTTCCTCCAGGTTCATTGTTCCGAGTACCTTCATGCCTGTCAGCCCATTGGTGGTGAAGTGCATTTCTTTCTTTACGCCATCAATCGTGTACTCAACCTGTCCCTTTTCCTTTTCCAGGACTTCCGGCAGCCAGCTGCCTTCAGCCTGTGTGCCAGGCTTCTCCTGCGGGTGTACTAAAAAGCTTCCCTCTGCACTTAATATGGCAGGATAGCCTTCTTTCCCAATTTTAATATTATTGGATATCTCACTAAGAGCAGCGAGACTTAAATCAATTCCAATAACCCCGGAGCTGTCGCCAAGCTTTTGCGCTACGGTGATTAAGATGTTTCCGCTGACAGCGTCAACATATGGCTCTGTGATGAAGACTTTTCCCTTTCCCTCCATGGCTCCCTTATACCAGGGGCGTGTGGTAGCATCAAAGTCAGCTGGCAGATCTGCACGCGGGTAGATGACTAAATCGCCATTTTCAGAACCGGCATATATAGCGACTGCCTCCGGATGAAGCTCTTTATACTGACTAAAAGAGTTTACCGTACTCTCGAGTTCTTCCTCGGTATAAAAATCCTTTTTGATCCTTTTGGAAAAGTAATTTGTATCCCCCATCTTAGGCTTTATAAAGTTGATGATAAATTGATCAAGAATCTTAACATTTTCATCTGCACTCATGGAAATCTGGTCCTTTATCTCATCATGCGCCTTCTGATAGGATATGTAGCCGATTGAAATAGAAGGAATTAATAGAATAATAATAAATGAGAGTAATAATTTCTTTCTAATCGTAAATGAAAACAGCGACCCTTTTTGTTTCTGTTTTTTCTTTTTCATCATCTGACCCCTTTTAAAACTTAGTAATTTACCGCCTTAACCTGCGAGATGGCGCCTTCAAGTTTCTCGTCAACAACTCTGGCATCGTCAATATGCCTCTGAATCAGTTCCTTCACCTGGTCAAAAACTGACTTTGTATCCGCAATCTCATCAGCTACTTCCTCGGAATACCCCTTCTGAATGTTGATCATTTCAATCACTTCACCGACTTCTGTTTCAACTGCATGAATAAGGTTCGTGATCGAGTCAATTTTGCTGGTCGTTTGGCCGCTAAGGGACATGCCATTTTTAATTAATTCGGTGCTTGCAACTGTTGAGTTCAGCGTCGCTTCAATATCATCCTGAATATTTTTCGTCAGGGAGCTGATATTCGCCGTGCTTGTCGCTGTGCTTTCGGCCAGTTTCCGGACCTCATCCGCCACGACTGCAAATCCTTTACCCTGCTCGCCTGCGCGTGCCGCTTCGATGGATGCATTCAATGCAAGAAGGTTCGTTTGCTCTGCAATATCTTTAATGACCTGAACAATCATCTCGATTTCTTTTGACCGTTTGCTCAGCGCCTCCATTTTCTGTGAATTCACTTCCAGCTGCTCTCCCAGCTGCTTAATCAGCTGCTCAGACTTGCTGACGGATCCGCGGCCTTCCTCCGAGCTTTTGACCATCTCTTTTGCAGATTGAATCAGGTTTTCCCCTTTATTCGATAGAGTGAGGCTGTTTGAAAAAGTAGCTTCGCTATGTCTTTTTACATTTTCAAAACCGTCTTTTATTTTCAGAACCAGGTCGCCCAGCATATAATGCTGACCATTGACCATTTCATGCTGGCTTACTGTAGTTGTCAAATCTTCATTAAATGATTGAATCAGTGTCTGATAAAAACTTTCCTTGCGCTGAAACTCTTCTTCAGCAAACTGGAGTTTTGCTTCCAGTTCCCGTTTTTCGTTTTCCAGCTGCTTTATCTTACCTTTTCCGAACATCATTGATCTCCCCATCTCTTATATACTCCTTTATTATATCGACAGAAAACGTGAAATTTTGTGACCTTTTTCACTCTTTTTTTAAAATACAATAGTTCTTTATAAATACCTTTAACAAGTAAACAGTAAAGTTCCCAGGAAACACAAAAAAGGAACATGTTAAAAACACGTTCCTTTTCGATGAATTAATAGTAGTTGCTTTTTACTATTCAGCAAGCTTATGCTCATTTAGTAAAGCCGCCAGATTTTTTATCGCTTCTTCCTGGTCAGCGCCTTCTGCTGTTATGGTGATTACTGCACCTTTGGGAATTCCCAGTGACATGACGCCCATAATTGATTTTAAATTAACAGCTTTTTCTTTATAGCCCAACTTTATCTCAGAATCATGCTTACTTGCTGCCTGTACCAGGATTGTTGCCGGTCTTGCATGGATACCCGTTTCATCGATAACAGTGAATGTTTTTTCAATCATATTCCGTTTTTCACCCTTTTAGATTATTTAATTAATCGATTACTAATGTCTTATTCTAGGTGAGCACCTTATGAGAATTGTTTAATTTGTTTTTTGCTTTAACAGCTGCCTCATAAAAGGACTCGGACAAGGATGGATGAGGGTGAATCATTTTCGCAGCTTCTTCTATTGTTCCTTCGAGATACATAAAAGCAGAGGCCTCAGCAATTAATTCTGTAACGTGTGACCCTGCCATAACTGCTCCTATAATTTCACCGTATTTTGCATCGTAAATGATCTTCGTAAAGCCTTCCGTCTCCCCAGCACTCAAGGCTTTACCATTTCCAGCGAAATCGAACCTTTCTACTCTTACATCCAGTCCTTGCTTGCGCGCTTCATCCTCTGTTAATCCTACTGATGCAATTTCAGGAAGTGTATAAATGCAGCGGGGCATTACTTTGTAGTCAATTTTTTCGTTGCTGCCTGCAGCATTGGCAGCAGCTACCGTACCTTCCGCACTTGCAGCGTGTGCTAATTGCCAGCCGCCAATTATATCACCAACAGCATAGACATTCGGTAAGCTGGTTTCCAATCTGTCATTAACCTTTATAAATGGCCCATCATGTTCAATGTTTACTTCTTTAGCTGCTGAAAGATTTGGACGGCGGCCTGTACAAACCAATAGTGACGCTGCATCAAACGATACTATATTTCCCTTTGAGTCACTGCATTTTACTTGTTTCAAACCACCGGCTTCATTTACATCCTGGACACTGACGCCAGTATGTATTTTGATGCCTTTCTTTTTTAATGATTTTGTCAGAAATTTGGAAGCCTCACTATCTTCCGAAGGCACAATCTGACTGGCTGCTTCTATAATGGTTACATCTGATTTTAGAGATGCGAAGATTGTTGCAAACTCAACCCCAATTACTCCGCCGCCTATAATAATTACCGATTCGGGTATCTCTTCCAGATCAAAGATCGTATCACTCGTTTCGTATTGAACTGCTTCAAGACCTGGAATCTTGGGAATAGCTGGAGTCGAGCCTGTAGCAAGAATAACCTTTTCGGATTTTAGCACTTTCTCCTCGGAACCCATTGTTAATCTAATATTTCCATCTTTTTGGATTAACCCGAAGCCATTATAAATATCTATTTTTCCTTGTTTGAGCAGATAGGAGATTCCGCTGCGCAAACGATTAATCACTTCATCTTTTCTTTGTCTCATTTTACTTAGAGATAAGGTTAACTCACCTGAATCGATTCCCCAATCTCTTGCTTTTTCAATTTGTTCAATTATTTCTGAGTGTTTTAAATAGGTCTTAGAGGGGATACAGCCTCTATTTAAACAGGTTCCCCCCAGAAAGTCCGCTTCAATCACTGCTGTCTTCTTACCTAACTCCGCTGCATGAAGAGCGGCAACATATCCTCCAGGTCCTCCACCTATAACAATCACATCATATGTTTTCTCCAAGCTCTCCACCTCCCTACACCAATAATTCGAATGGATTTTCAAGAATGTACTTTAATTCTGTAAGGAAAGCAGCCGCTGGAGCACCATCCATTGCACGGTGATCGAAGGAAAGACTCAGTGTTATCATCGGGCGTACAGCCAAATTGCCCTCAACTGCTACTGGCCTATCCAGAATTCGGCCAACTCCCAGGATAGCACTCTCTGGCTGATTAATGATCGGTGTAAATACATCAACTGCATACATGCCCAAGTTACTGATTGTAAAGGTTGAACCCTTCAGCTGATTTGGGTGCAATTTATTTTCACGGGCAAGTTTACCTGCCTCTTTGGCATCTTCCGTAATTTGTGCCAGTCCTTTTTCATTAACATTCTTGATAACAGGAACCATAAGCCCATCCTCAACAGCCACGGCAAGACCAATGTGAACTTGTTCATGCTGAATGATTTCCTCTCCCTCAATGGAAACATTGACTCCAGGGTGTCTGGAAAGTGCCTTCCCTGCTGCTTTAATTAGAATATCCGTAAAAGATAAACGGAGCCCAGTCTGTTTTTCAATGACAGGCAATAACGAAGTTCTAAGTTCCTTAACCTTTGTCATGTCTGCATCTGTAGTAAGTGTCACATGCGGTGCTGTATTAACACTTTCAGACATCCTTTTAGCTATAACCTTCCTCATCCCTGACATCTGTTTGCGATTCGGCTCTGCTGTTGCGGAACTGGAGGTCCTGTTATTTACAGCTGTGGAGATATCACTTTTCAAAATCTTGCCATTAACTCCGCTTCCTTTAATGTCACCAAGAGGCACTTGTTCTGAAGCTGCCACTTTACGCGCAAGCGGGGTTGCCTTAGGTGAAGAGGATGCCAAATGAGCCAATACATCCTTTTTCTGGATCCTTCCCTTAGGACCACTTCCCTGGATAAATACTAGCTCTACATCATTCATCCGGGCTTGTTTACGGGCAGCAGGTGTTGCCCTGACCTTTTCGCCTTCATTGGCTGCTCCAGCTTCTTTAGGTACTTCCTGTTTTTCCGGAACAGGTTCTTCATCAGGACTTTGGCTTTCAGCTTCTGCACCTCCTGAAATACCGGGAGAATTTTCAGGTACTTGCTCGTTCTTATCTCCAATGTATCCAATTATTTGGTTAACAGGCACCTGGTCATCTTCCTGAAAGTACTTTTTCAGCAAAACTCCCTGGTCGTATGCCTCAACTTCAATATTAATTTTATCGGTCATGATCTCAAAAAGCGGTTCACCTATCTCTATTGAGTCGCCTTCTTCCTTAAACCATTGAAGGAGAGTGCCGACTTCCATGGTACTGCTGAGTTTAGGCATAAATATTTCTTTAGCCACCGTATCCCCCTCCTTCTTATTTATATTTTACTGTTTCTTTAACTGCTTCAATTATGTCTGGCACCTGTGGTATAGCAGCTTTTTCTAATTTAGGGTTGTACGGAATGGGAACCTCCTTGCCCCCAAGACGTTTAATTGGGGAATCAAGATAGTCAAAAGCCTCACTCTCAGCAATTACACTGACTATCTCGCCGCCAATGCCTCCGCGCTGCACAGCTTCATGTACAACTATTAATCTGCCAGTCTTTTTAACTGAATTAATAATGGTCTCTTTATCCAGCGGTACTATAGTTCGGGGATCGATTACTTCTGCACTGATGCCCTCTTTTTCGAGTTCATAAGCCGCTTCAAGCGCCTTATGAACCATAATTGCTGTAGCAACGATGGTCACATCTGTGCCTTCACGTTTGATATCTGCTTTACCCAGTTCAATTGAATATGCTTCTTCAGGAACATGAGAAGATGTTTTGTACAGAAGTTTATGCTCATAAAAAATGACTGGGTTATCATCATCAATTGCGGCTTTTAACAACCCTTTTACATCGTAAGCTGTTGAAGGCTGAACTACTTTTAATCCAGGAATATGAGCCATCCATGCTTCAAGACTTTGTGAATGCTGGGCAGCTGCTCCGGTTCCGGAGCCAGCAGGGGTTCTTAAAACCATTGGCACCTTGCCTTTCCCTCCGAACATATAACGGGTTTTAGCAGCTTGGTTAACCATTTGATCCATGGCAATTGTAATGAAATCGGAAAACTGAAGTTCTAAAATAGGGCGCATTCCAGTTAAAGCAGAACCAACCGCAGCCCCTGCTATGGCCGCCTCAGATATCGGTGTATTGCGAACACGCTCCGGTCCGAATTCTTCTATCATTCCACGAGTGACTCCGAAAGCTCCTCCATAAACACCTATGTCTTCGCCAAGGATAAAAACATCATCGTTTTGCCGCATCTCCTGGCTCATTGCCTCGCGAACTGCTTCCAAATAAGTAATCTCTCTAACCGCCATTATTTTCATCCTCCTTAGGCATATACATCTTCCAGTAAGCTATCCATTGATGGTTCCGGACTATTTTCTGCAAACTTTACTGCCTCTTCTATGGCCTGATAAGCTTCATCCTGCAGCTGTTTTGCCTCTTCCTCAGTGAATATTTCTGCATTGATCAGTGTTTCTTTAAAGCGTTTAATGCCATCTTTTGCTCTCCACTCCTGCTCTTCTTCACGGGTGCGGTACTTTTTGGCATCACTCTTGGAATGTCCTTTCCAGCGGTATGTTTTCATTTCAATTAGAGTCGGGCCTGCTCCATCCCGCGCTTTCTCCACAGCTTCATTTACTGTATTCATGATCTCAATCATGTCATTGCCGTCAACGACCTTTCCTGGGATCCCGTAAGCACCTGCGCGGTCTGCAATATTTTCTATTCTGGTCATGTCTTTAACCGGTCCTGACATGCCATATTGATTATTCTCGCAAATAAACACAACAGGAAGATCCCAGATAGCTGCAAGATTAACAGATTCATGGAAGCTTCCTTCATTTGAAGCTCCGTCTCCAAAGAAGCATAGCACTACATAATTTTCTTTCTTCATTTTCGAGGTTAAAGCTGCTCCTACAGCAAGAGGCAGACCGCCGCCAACAATGCCGTTTGCACCAAGATTGCCTTTTTCCACATCCGCAATATGCATCGAGCCGCCTTTCCCTTTACAATAGCCTGTTTCTCGGCCAAAGAGCTCCGCCATCATTTTATTGACGTCTCCTTCTTTCGAAATACAATGCCCGTGTCCCCGATGTGTACTTACAATTTTGTCCTTTCTTCCGATCACAGCAATTGATCCTGCAGCGGATGCTTCCTGACCAACACATAGATGGGTAGTTCCATGAATCATCCCTTTGGCAAAAAACTGATCTACTTTTTCATCAAAATATCGAATCATCCACATTTCTTTATACAAATCTTTTAACTTTTCTTCCGTAATCATTTTAGGCAGTTCTAACTTTTGCACTTTCATTTTCCATCCTCCTTTTACATTTGTTCTCATTAGTTACATTTGTAAAAATCATATAATCTAAACACCAATAAGTCAAGTGTCAACAAAAAAGGGAGAAAGGGAAAATGTTAATTTTTTCCTCCTTCTCCCTTTAATAAGTTCGTTTACTATTAAGATTAATTAAAAGTAATAACGGTTCCATCCTGAATAGCAGGAAATTTATGCGGAGAGGCAAATACTGCCCCTGGCAATACATCCTCTAATGGCTCTTGAAAATATATGGAAATGTGGCCCAATTCCTTAAAGTTTTTATTGGCGTGGGATCCAAGTGCTGTAATTGTAAAGGATTCATTATCAAACGAAATAGTTCCGCCTGCTTTTAATGGTTCATCTGTTAAACTTTCAACCTCATGAATTACTGCCATTTCCCTTAGTTCTTTTGGTGCCTGAGGGCCAAATAAAATTACAATCCTGTCTTCTTTGAAGGTTGGCACCAGCACTCCAATTTCTTTTACAACTGTTTTTGTCACCTTATTAACCTCCATTAACCTTACTTTTGTTTTATTTTTATAGTTTGATAACAGGGCTTTTCTCTGGATTTAATGTAAAAAGCTGATCCTGGAGGGATCTCAGTTTCCAGACAGTTGTTTCCTTGTCTAACTCAACGTCGTCCTGAGTTAAGAATTGACCCGTTTTAATATCCTTTTTTGCAACGACTTTTCCGCTTATAAGTCCGATAGGGATATGACCATTAGTTTTCATATCAGAATGCGTTTCCAGAACTCCTCGTACAGAATATCCGCCAATTCCATCAACGGACTCTCCAGCTTTTATATCACGTTTTGCTACGGCCACTGTTTCAGATACAGGTGCTCCAAGCGGATGAATAGAAGAATCATGCTGAAGAACAGCCTTTGCAATTGTGACCGGTGTTTCTAAACTTGCAAGATGATATGGACGGTATAGTGTGTAATGCGGCCCGTTTCCTACTTTTAAATAGCGTAATTCTTCATCAACCGGCTCCAGCTCACTTTTCACAATAACGAATACACCTGGTGCAAGGCCGTCTACATATTCAACAACTCCAAAGTTATTTAAAACACCGCCATTTTCCTTTAGATTCAGCTTATCTGCCACATCTTCAAGTGTTGCAGAAACCCCATGCATTCCGGTCAGATCAGGAATTAACCCTGTGGCATTACTCAGAAGATTCATTTCTGCCATCGTTTTTGTTCCATCCTGGAATGCAGCGAGCATATGAGCACTCATATGTTTCCTTTGAGCCTCTTCTCTGCAGACGTCAGGATTGGAAAGAGGATTTAATTTGTTATTTTTTCCTTTTCCAGCAACTAATACTTCTAAGCCCATCGTTTTTGCGAATTCATACAGTTCAAGAGTCGCAGCTGGTTCATCACCTGCTGAACCGGTATAAACCAGTCCTGCATTATTAAAAAGCTGGTACATAACTGATCCAATAGTAATATCCACTTCTACATTTAGAAGAACAAGGTGTTTTTTAGACCTTAATGCTTCAAGGGAGATATTAGCACCAACTTCAGGAACTCCGGTCGCATCAACAATCACTTCCACGTCTCTTGATTGGATAACTTCCCGGTAGTCGTTTGTTACCAAAACCGGATTCCTTTTTTTAGATTTCGAGTTATAGTAATCTGCTGCCTTACGTGCAGCCTCAGTATTTACGTCACATACTCCTGTTACGATCATTCCAGGGATTCTTGAGATTTGTGTAATCATACCGAATCCCATTTGTCCTGCCCCTATAACCCCCACCCGGATAGGGGCGTTTTCCCGTTCACGTGTCAATAGTTGCTGATAAATAGACATTTTCCAGACCTCCAGCCTTTTATATTGTAGCGCTTACATTTTCATCATGCTGCTATGTCGTAACATGCGTTACCAACCATAACATTTAATTAAAATTATTAACATTTGTGAATAAAATTATCATTTGTTCCTACAATGCAAGTTTAATCCTCAATAAAAGGGATGTCAAGTAAGAACTTTCAAAAAATTTATTAAATTATTTATTTTAGATAAAAGATAAGCTACGCTGAAAGATCAGCATAGCTCTGAATTATATAAGAAGCCCTTTTGCCGTAGCTTCATCAGTTATTAGAACGTCAATCAATTTTCCTTCAAGCGAAGCCTTAATAGCTTCAACCTTTTCCAGCCCCGAAGCCACCCCTATTACAAGCGGTATTTGACTCAATTTTTCAAGTTCCAGAGAGATCACTCTATCATTCCACGGATTTTGAACAGGCTTGCCAAATTTGTTAATAAAGTTGTAGCATATATCTCCCACTATTTCTGAATTACACGCAATAGACTCATGATCCGGTCCCAGATAGGATTTCACCATAGTTGAATGCTCAGGTTTACCTCCAATCCCTACGACAGCGATATCAGACTTTGCTGCTAAATCAAATGTACTTTTTATTGATGGCTGTCTCATCAAAATTTCCTTAGCTTCCTTTGTATCCACCATTACTGGAATATGCAGCAGTTTATAATTAGCTTGAAGGATTGAGCCCACTTTAGCTACTATGGAGTTAGAATGAATATCTACATTCTCGTTTCCGACACCTCCCACTAAAGGCACTACCGTTAATTCAGGATATATTTGGGGCGAATGAAGCACTTTAGCAACTTCATTCAATGTAGTTCCTGATGAAAAACTAATAATCTGTCCGTCCCTAATGACTCTCTGTAAAAAATCACTTACGGCTTCACCCAACTGCCTTTTTGACGATTCTTGGCCGACACTTTCAATACAAACTACTTCCCGGATATTGTATAAAAGCTCAACTCTTCTTTCTAACTGACTGAACTGCTGCAGGCCTTCCTCATGGATGGTTATTTCAACGATCCCCAAATCCCTTGCTTTGGTTAAATACTTTGAAATCAGGGATCTGCTGACACCGATTTTCTGTGCGATTTCTGATTGAGTAGCGCCTTCGTTATAATACATTTGTGCTACCTTTACTAAAATTCTCCGATTATCCAGCGTAATCATATTTCCTCCTCTAATGGAAACTCCTATTCTGATTAGATTTTACTTGAAAACACTTCCAATTAGAATAAAGAAGAGAAAACTATGCATCAAAGGCACAATTACTTGGCTCATTTTTGCATAGTTTCTGAGTCCTTAAACAATATTTTAATACATACCGAAGCTCGCAAAGTAGGCAATTACAACTGATAATACCCCTGTTATCAATCTGCTGTAAAGTACAGCAGGAACCCCGTATCTTACCGTTTCCGGCTTGGCTTCTCCAAGTGACAGGCCAACAGGAATGAAGTCGCAGCCTACTTGCCCATTAATGGCGAATAGTGCTGGCAGAGCATAGGCCGGGGGAATGTTCCCCAATGCAATCTGACTCCCAATCAGAACGCCCACTACCTGTGCAATAACTGCTCCGGGTCCAAGGACAGGGGATAAAAATGGGATTGTACATACAATAACAATCACTAGCAGTCCCCAGATTGAGCTGGCTAATGGGGAAAGGGAATTTGCAATCACATCACCAATTCCAGTATAGTTTATGATACCGATCAGCATACTGACAAAAGCCATAAATGGGATAATGTTTTTTATTAGCATATCAACCGTATCACGGCCAGCCTGATAGAATGTCCCCGTGACATTCCCTATCCCTTTAGAAAATCTGAGAAGGAAGTTATCTCCCTTGCTTGCGTGCTCTTTCTTCAGCTGGTCATAATCTTCTTTAAATTTTTCTTTATCTTTCGTATTAAATTTAGGCTCATTTACAGCTTCTTGAGCCCCAGCAACTTCTTCATAGTCTTCCGCTAATGTAATATCTTTTACGGTCACACCAGATACAAAAATATCTTCAGTAATATATTTTGAAAGCGGGCCAGATGGAGAAGATGGCAAAACATCAACTGTAGGAATACGCTTCATAGGGTAAACGCCAATACGGGCAGTTCCTCCGCAGTCAATGACCACACACATCATTTCTTCTTCCGGATATGACCCATTAAAACCATCAACAGCCTGAGTGCCGGTCAGCTCTGCAATTCTTTTTGCAACTGGGTGTATGCCGCCGCCAGTAATAGAAACAACTTTATTTTTCTTTCCCTTAGGCTGAATATGAAGACCCATGCCCCATCCGCCTGATCCTTTTGCAACAAATACTGTACGCTCACTCATTTGGATACCCCCTTTATTGTACTCCTGCTTCTTTTTTAGCTAAATAATTCGTAATTAACTCTGTTACTATTCCACGTATTAAAATTATAACAACCCCAACTAAAAAGTAACGGACAGCCAGGTCTGCTACCGGAAGACCCAGCTCCTTAATTCCATTTGCAATTCCCAGATAAACAAAAAGCTCACCAGCGTTAGCATAAGGAAATAAACCAGTTACAGGATGAACAAATGAAACGGCTGAATCATAGAAAGCAGGCTTTTGCTTTTCAGGCAGGAACCGGCCGAATGTGTAAGCCATTGGATTGGTTAATAATAGAACCGATAGAACCGGCATTAATGTATAACGAAGCAAACGGTACTTTGCAGCAAATTGAATAATCCGAGTTACCCTTTCTTCACCTACAAACTTCATAATTGCATAGGTAAACGTCAATAGCACCACTAAGGTGGGGACAATTCCTGTAAATAGTCCCATAAATGTTTCTCCACCAGCATTAAACATTCCTATAAAATGTTCTCCAAACCATTTTACCCATTCCATAATACGTTCCCCCTTTAATGTCCAACCGAAATTTTATTTTTTGAAATAGATAACAGGGCAGATTCCCCTGCCTTCGCCAATGCCTTCCAATAGGACGGTATACCCTTATCCTTTTTATTTACAGATTTATCCTTTATCGTTTTCAAGACTTCACCTACATGACTGCCTTTATATGAATCTAATGGCTTAAATTTTGTAAAAACTGTCATTCCTTTTAACATATAACACTCATGGATCATGTAGTCCTGGTCTACCACCATGATGACGATAGCTCCTGGACTGAATTTTGATCTTTCCATTCCAGAGAATACGAAATAGCCGTCTTCCCCTTTATAATTACTGATGATTTTGTCCAGGCTTTTCTTATAATATTTAATCTGCAAAAGCGAAAGGGCATGTTGAATGATTAGAAGGGCACATAGGATTACAACGAGTTTCACAAAATTCCCCCTTAATATAAATTTTCATTAATCCTAAAATAGTAACCGCTTACATTTAGAATACAGATAAACCTGGTGGAACAAATGTTCAACCTTTAAACAATAATCTTGTTTATTTCACATATGACACACTTTGTTACATTTGTTAGTATTAAGAATAATTTAAATCATCAGTACTGTCAATCAATTTTTATATTTATCTGAATCTTAAGGAGAGTAAGTTGCATGCACCATGAATTTCTTGCCTGAAGCATTCATTTACAATATAAAAAAGCTGATTCAGAGCTGCATAAAAAAACAGCTCTGAATCAGCCTTTGCCGGACAGTATACTTAAGAAATGAATGAAATACTATTCTCCTTTTATTTTTTTATAGGATTCTTTTGTTTCATTCAAATACTTCATAAGACGATATGGTTTGCTAAGGACTCTTTTGGGCAGATCCTCTGCTAACTTGTTCGGATCTTTTTTTAATTCTTCGGTTAATCTAAACGGTTTTGAAGTAATTCTTTTATATACTTCCTTATATAATTCTCTTTTAAAATCCATATTCATCTCATTTGTACGCTTACAATTGTCACATTGTATCTTATTAATTTTCCCATTTAAATATCTTACATGATGCAGGGTTTCATCCAAGCATTTTGAGCAAAAAAGGTAGGTATCGGTTTCTGAAATTTTCATTTATACTCTACTCCTTATTAAGGATTCTTAAAAATTGAAATCCTGAATACCTTGATTTTTATTTAAATTCAGTAATCTAATTATATTATATACAGAAAACTTTTGGTCAGACACTGTTCTGTTCAAAACTTTTCGTTTTCGCTTTCGTATTTATTTATTACAGCGCTTGCCGTCTTTTCATCAATTATCAAGACATTAATAATCCGGCCATGCAATGCACCCAAAACACTCTCTGCTTTTTGCTGCCCTTCAACAAGAGCAATGACCGTCTCAATATTTTTTAATTCCTCCAGCGATATTCCAATTACCCGTTTATTTATTGTATCATCCACTTGTATACCCTGATTATTGTAAAATCTGAAGCCAATATCGCCTACTACCCCAAGCCTTTGCAGCTGTGACAGGTCATCCTCTTGTAAATATCCTATCTTCATTAAGGTAGATTCTTTGTATGGATTTCCGATGCCAATAATCGCCATATCCACATTTCGCCCGCTTTGTAATACCAGCTCTATATCCTGCATAGCCATGAGCCTTTCTCTGAGTTCTTCTGTTGCCACTATGGCCGGTGCATATAAATAAGTGCATTGCCCTTTAATTTTCTTAGCCAGTTCATTGGCTAAGTGATTAGCATGTATTTCGACTTCCTTAACGCCCATTCCTCCTTCTAAAGGAACTACTTGAATATCATTTCTGCGTTCATAGGGATATTCCTGTATTAGACTGGAAAGTGTAGTTCCCCAGGATATCCCTATACTCTGCACATTTTTTAAATTTCGGGATATATATGTGGCTCCAGCCTGACCAATTGCCTGTTTGGCCATTTCTCCCGGTAAATCATCATTGGGTACCACAATAGCACTTTCCAGATTGAAATATTGCTCCAGTTTCTGTTCCAGTTCCACTGTCATAACACTCTCATCTTTAATGTAGATATTTACAATACCTTCCTCTTTTGCTTTTTGCAGCAGCTTTGAAATAACAGGCCTCGAAACTTTTAGTTTTTTTGCTACATCCGCCTGTGTCAGACCTTCTTTATAATATAGGTTTGCAACCTTCACCAATTGCCTCTTTTCATGCCAGTCCACACTCATTACTCCTTTAACGCCAGGTTATTTAATCATGTTTTGATAGTTTAGGCTATTTTACCATACTCCTTTTTTTAATTAAAAAAAGACCGGAATATGTTGTGTTTCTAAATAGTAATTGACTATTTCATTTGAATCAGGTAATTTATACAAAAGTTCTTATGGTGAACAATTGTTCAGCACAGTCTTATACAAAATTTTTCGTTCCATAGGATAAAAGTTGTTATGAAAACGATTACAATTATCAAATTATTTAAAATATAATAAGTCCAAAGGAGGTTATAGACATGTTCCTTGATGATCGAAGTGTTAATTTACTAAATGTATTAATACGGACACCTCAAATAAAAAGTAAGGAACTGGAAGAAAAATTAAACCTTAGCAGACGGCAAATCGCCTATTCTATCGATAAGATCAATCAGTGGCTGGGCCTGAAAAATTTATTGCCCATCACCAAAAGCCGCAATGGATATTTTATTATCGATAAAAAGGTATTTGATTATTTTTCCATTCATCATTCACAATCTGCACTCCTTGAGGAGTATATTCCTACGGAAAAAGAACGGGCATTATTAATTATTTTATATTTACTTGGCAAAAAGGAAGAAGTATCACTATTCCATATTATTGATCTCTTAAATGTCAGTAAAAATACAGTCATCAAAGATATCAAAGAAGCCTCGGAGTTCCTTGGGGAATATTCTTTGGCTATCCACTATTCGAGGACGGAAGGCTATGATATCAGCGGAGAAGAATTCCAAATACGTAAATTATTAATCATAGTTGTTAAATCCGTATTAAATCTCTTTAACGGGCATATGTACTTTGAAAAGTTCCTGCAAATAGATATACGTCATATGCAAGAAAAAATAAGATCCATTGAAGAGCTGTTAGAGATCCACTTAACAGATGAAAGCTATGAAAGGTTGCCATATGTCATAGAATTAATTTTTATCAGAATAAATCAAGGGCATTTATTGAATGAAGACTTTCATGTTGGGATAGAGGAGTTAGCAGATACTAAAGAATATATTGCATCCGAAAAGCTATTAAAGGATGAAACGGATATTCCAATCTGTGAGAGAATATGGCTCACCCTTCAGTTATTAACTTCAAATGTTCACTCAGCAGAAATCCTTACTGACCAGCACTTACAGGATCTTAAAGGGGCAATTAATGAGGTACTCCTCTTATTTGAGAAAAAGTCGTGTATTTACATTGCTGATAAGAACGAGATTCTTGAAAAACTTCTGCTCCATATGAGACCAGCATACTACCGCATCAAATATCACCTTACTCTTAAGGATCACTATTCTTTTGAAATGATTGAGGAATATACGGAATTACATGATATGGTTTCCTCTTCAATTAGTCCTCTGGAGGAGCTAATTCAAGATCAGTTTCCTCCTGGTGAGATTGCCTTTATTACAATGTTTCTGGCCGGACAGCTTATTAAACAGGGAGAAGAACTCAAAAAAAAGAAGAAAGCCTTGGTAGTTTGTACAAATGGGCTTACCATTTCCAAAATCATGAGACAAACATTGCGGGAGATTTTTCCGGAGTTCCACTTTGTTGAAAGTTTATCATTAAGACAATTTCAGGCTTACCAGTTTGAATACGATATTGTTTTTAGCACCATTCCTGTTCAATCATCAAAGCCGTCTTTTTTAATTAATCCTCTTATGACTTTAATCGAAAAAGAAACTTTGCGAAATCAGGTAATCAATTCCATTGATGAGGCCAGTTATCCAACCCTAAATATTAGCAGGGTAATGGACACAATTAAAGAGAATGCTATCGTAACAGATGAATTAGCCCTATTAACCTCGTTGTCCAATTTGTTTCAGCCTAAACAAAGTATAGAGACTGCAGGTAATAGAATCCTTGCCTATGGCTTGAAACAGTTTTTGCCCAATGAGTTTATCCAAATAAAAGATCGGGCAGAAACCTGGCAGGATGCCATAGTTATTGCATGTGACCCCTTGATAAGAAATAACATTATCAAACCATCATATGTAAAAGCCCTGCTTGAAGAAAATGATCATCAGCAGATTTATAGTTTTTTAGGAAACAGCATGGCTATCCCGCATGCAGCTCCTGAAAAAGGAGTATCCCGTGATGCCTTCGCCATGCTGATACTAAAAAATCCAGTTGCCTTTGCGAATGGGCACAAGGTTTCCATAGTTACACCACTCGCCATTTATAACCAGAACAAGCATCTGAAAGCGCTATCCCAATTAGCTGAGCTAGCTGAGGATAAAGTGAAGATGGAACGATTAATAGAAGCAAAAGACGCTGCTGATGCCTGGTTTACTATAAATGGAAGTTGAATGGGCAGGAGGAAGAAAAATGTTTTTTGATAAGAAGATTACTTTATTTAACTTAGAAGCTTGCGACCGACAGGATGCATTGCGGCAAATGGTAAATTCCCTCCGCGCCGAGAATTTAGTGGCAGCTTCTTTTGAACAAGGAATCTTAGAGCGTGAGGAGTCTTTTCCAACTGGTTTAGCTGTGAAACCATTCGGGGTGGCCATTCCCCATACAGATGCAGATAAAGTCATATGTCCGCAAATCGCTTTTGCGTCCCTAAAAAACCCTGTGAAGTTCCTTGTCATGGGCAATAACGCACAAGAAGAAATAGATGTCTCGCTTATCTTTATGCTGGCTTTAAAGAATCCAGCAGATCAGCTGACAATGCTGCAGCGCTTAATGGAGATTCTTCAAGACCAAATTTTATTGACTGAATTTTCCGAATGCAAGAACAAAAATGAGTTTGATGATTTATTAAACAGAATTGGTCTGAAATAAATTTCAGACAATAAAAAAGGGGGATTTAAATGTCGGTTTTACAATGGTTTGTTGACCTTGGTGCCAGCGTAATGCTTCCAATTCTTTTGTTTATCTTTGGGATTGTGTTAGGAACAAAGCCTTCAAAAGCTTTTAAAGCTGGTTTAACCGTCGGCATTGGCTTTATTGGGCTGAATCTTGTAATTGGGCTGTTAACAAGCAGCTTAGGACCTGCGGCAAAGGCCATGGTTGATAATTTTGGCTTCCAGCTTGACACCATAGATGTAGGATGGCCGGCTGCGGCTGCCATTTCTTATGGTACTGCTTTAGGAAGTTTGGCAATCCCTTTGGGAATTGGCTTAAATGTAGTCTTATTGATTACCGGCCTGACAAAAACGCTGGACGTTGATATCTGGGATTATTGGCACTGTGCTTTCACAGGATCTCTAGTATATGCCTTAACAGGAAACTTCGCTCTTGGCTTATATACTATTGCCATTCATTTAGTTGTCATTTTCTTCTTAGGGGATTTAATTGCAAAAGATATTGAAAAGTTCTATGGTTTTCCAAAAATCACTTTCCCTCACGGGGCCTCTGCACCATCTTATCTTGTAGCAAAACCTTTAAACTGGGTGTTTGACCGAATTCCCGGCTTTAATAAATTAGAAGCTAATCCTGAGACTATCCAAAAAAGATTGGGAATTTTCGGGGATTCGACTGTAATGGGTGTATTAATCGGTATCGTGATTGGTTTCCTGGCAGGATATAGTGTAAAGGAAGTTATGCAGCTTGCTGTACAAACTGGTGCCGTGATGATGTTAATGCCCCGCATGGTTTCATTGCTTATGGAAGGGCTTGCCCCGATCTCTGAAGCAGCCAGTGATTTTGTCAGAAAACGCATGCCGGGCCGTGACCTTTATATTGGTATGGACAGTGCATTATCGGTAGGTCATCCTGCTGTTTTATCAGCCTCCTTAATTATTGTGCCGATTACTTTGTTTTTAGCGGTCATTTTGCCTGGAAATACAGTCTTGCCGTTTGGCGATTTGGCAACCATACCATTCTTGGTTTGTTTAATGACTCCAGTATTTAGAGGGAATATTATCAGAACTGTTGTGGCCGGAACACTTTATATGGCAGTAGGTCTGCTTATCGCTTCTTGGGCTGCTCCTTTAATAACCGATGCCGCCCTTGCAGCAAATTTTGATATGGCCGGAAATTCCAGTATCTCTGCCCTTGTTGACGGAGCTGTCTGGACAACATTTATCTTTGTTGGTCTAGCTAAGGTGCTCAACTGGACAGGAATTACTCTTATAGGTTTAGCCGCTTTTGGAGGTTTGATTTACCTGAATAAGATCAAGCCAAAACGTGAGGCGAAACTTAATAATGATACCGGAGTCGGCTTATAAAAATATCCCTGATTGAAGAAGGTGATCTATATGTATCAGGTTTGGAAGCAATTAGTATGTGATGCAAACAAGACATTAAAAGAATTGCAGCTTGTCAAATGGACCAGCGGAAATGTCAGTTACAGAGATAAAGAGAGTAATAATGTAATCATTAAACCAAGCGGCGTCCACTTTGATGTTCTAAAGCCAGAGGATATGGTTGTACTCGATCTGGATGGAAATATTGTGGAGGGGCGGCTGAAGCCTTCAGTAGACACTGCCAGCCACTTATTTGTTTATCGGAGACGTGACGATATTCACAGCATTGTCCATACCCATTCACCGTTTGCTACCAGCTTTGCTATACGAGGGTTAGGAATCCCTTCGTATACCACAACAGCTGCCAATATGTTTAAAGAAGGTGTCCCCTGCTCAGATTATGCAGCGATTGGTGAAGATGAGGTCGGCAAGCAAATTATTGACCACATTGGGGATTTGCCAGCTGTGCTGCTGCGGAACCATGGAGTCTTTACGGCAGGAAAGGATATTGAAAGTGCACTAAAGGCTGCTGTACTGCTGGAAGAAACGGCAGAGTACGCGCATTATGCCACATTGCACGAGCCTGATCTCGCACCACTAAGCAGAGATATTGTACTTCAATGTCATGTTTTCTATAAAACGTCCTACGGCCAAAACGAAAAAACAAACAATACTATCTAAAAGGGTGAGGTAAAATGAAAAAATTATTGATTATGTGCGGAACAGGAATTGCCACATCAACAATTGTAACTGGAAAAGTTAAATCCTGGCTCGAAGAAAACAATCTGCAAACGAAAGTAAAGTTATTTCAATCTAAAATCAGCGAAGAACTCGGCCGAATTGATGAGTATGATATCATCGTTTCCACTACACTTGTTCCAGATAATATTAAAAGCAAAGTCATTGATGGTGTCCCTTTATTGACAGGCATTGGCAAAGAGGCCATGTTTGAGAAAATTAAAGAGCAAATTCTAGCGTAATATACAGGGAATAGCCTATCAAAAATATAAGAGACACCTGCATTTCATTGCAGGTGTCTCTTTTGTTTTATTCCTACCAGCGTGCAGTCAGCATCTTTCTCCTTGTATAGAATTCCACTCCATCCGTCCCGTTTGCATGAAGGTCTCCGTAGAAGGAGTTTTTCCAGCCGGAGAATGGGAAGAAGGCCATTGGCGCCGGGACGCCGATGTTAACTCCGAGCATGCCGACCTCGATGTTTTCTCTGAAGTAGCGGACGCTGCTTCCGCTGTCAGTGAATAAGCATGCACCGTTTCCAAAGTCGGATTTGTTCGTAAGCTCAATCGCTTCTTCAAGATTTTTTACACGCACCACAGAAAGTACCGGTGCGAAAATTTCTTCTTTCCAGATTTTCATTGATGGATCTACATTATCAAAAATCGTTGGTCCAATGAAGTAGCCGTTTCCGTGGTATGCTTCATCTTTGCGGCCATCACGGACAAGTTTTGCTCCTTCTTTTTCACCAATTTCGATGTAATTGCTTGTGCGTTCCTTGTTTTCCTGGCGGATGACCGGGCCAAGGAATACATTTTCATCTAAACCATTTCCAATTGTCAGCTGGCTCGCCTGCTCATTCAGCTTCGCAACCAGCTCGTCTGCAACAGTATCAACAGCTACGACTACAGAGCAGGCCATGCACCTTTCACCTGCTGAACCATACGCAGCAGCGATAATTTCCTTAACCGCGCCATCAAGGTCTGCATCAGGCAGCACGATTGAGTGGTTCTTAGCGCCAGCCAGCGCCTGGACGCGCTTGCCTTTAGCCGTTGCAGATTTATAGATATACTCGGCAACAGGCTGGGAGCCAACGAATGAAATAGCCGGTACATCCTTATGGTCGATCAGGCTGTTTACCACGTCATGTGCGCCATGGACAATATTGAATACGCCAGCTGGAAGGCCTGCTTCTGTGAACAGCTCTGCCAGGCGGTTTGCAAGGATTGGCGTTCTTTCAGATGGCTTTAACACAAAGGTGTTGCCGCAGGCAATCGCGAGTGGGAACATCCAGCAGGGAACCATCATCGGGAAGTTGAAAGGCGTGATGCCGCCAATGACACCAACAGGATAGCGGTACATGCCTGATTCAATGTTTGTCGCAATATCCGGAAGCTGCTTGCCCATCATGAGAGATGGAGCACCTGCAGCGAATTCCACACATTCTATTCCGCGCTGCACCTCGCCGTATGCTTCTTTATAGTTCTTTCCGTTTTCCTGAGTAATGAGCTTTGCCAGCTCGTCCCAGTTATCTATTAAAAGCTGCTGGTATTTAAATAGAATTCTCGCTCTTTTTGGCACCGGCGTTTTGCTCCAGACTTTAAAAGCTTCCTTGGCAGCCTGTACAGCATTGTCGACATCTTCACGTGTGGAAATCGGTGTGCGGGCAAGCTCCTCGCCTGTTGCCGGATTTGGCACCACTTCGAATTTATCTGTATTGGCATCCACCCATTCGCCATTGATAAAGTTTTTTAATACTGTAGTTGTTGTCGCTGTCATAGTAATAATCCCCTTTCGAAATTAAAAGATTGAATATAAGAATATTGCCAGGAATAGTACAGCCGTTGGCATTGCTACACTTAGAATGAATATTGGCCAATAGGCACGTTTATGGGTTTCTCCGCATATCGCCCGGATCGTTGTCACGACATAGCCATTATGCGGCAGTGAGTCCAATCCGCCGGATGCAAGCGCCGAAATTCTATGCATGGCACCTGGGTCCAGCCCTTGCGACATATACATTGGCGCCAGAATCGGCAGCGCAATGCCTAAGCCGCCGGATGCCGACCCGGTAATACCGCATATCAGAGTAACGGCAATCCCCAGTCCCATTAATGGCGGTCCCGGGATATTTACAAGTGCATCTACAAAAGTATCAAACGCGGCAACCTGGGCTGCAACACTTCCAAATCCTACAACCGCACACGTATTGGCGGCTGCGACTAAGGCATCCTGGGCACCCTTGGCAAGCGCCTCCCAGAATCCGACTAAATATTTCATCATCAGCACACAGGCTAAAACGATGCCGCTTGTCAGAGAGATCAATGCGGCCGCCGTCGAAGAAGTGAAGTTGGCAGCCGTATTTAAAATGGCAATCACTGACGCCAGCGGTAAGATGGCCATGATCACATGCGGATAGTCCTTCCCTGCCGGAGCAGCATTTGGCCTTTGCATTTCAAGCTCCGATTCAAGAGCTGCTGCCGACTCATTGGCACTGGCCGGCTGATTTGGCAAGGAAAATACCTCGCCATTTTGGACCGCTTTTTTCACCATCCGGCTAAGCAGAATACCGCCTATTACCATGATCAGAAATGCCATTAACACCCCAATGATTCCGCCCGCCGTCGGCTTTGTTCCGAAAAACTCTGTCGGAATTAAATTTTGGATTTCCGGCGAGCCCGGTGCTGTCATCGTAAAGGATATGGATCCGAACACCAATGCCGCCGGGATAAAACGATGCGGCAGGTTGGCCACTTTAAATAGGGAAACAGCAATTGGATAGACGGCGAAGCCTACAACAAACAAACTGACGCCTCCGTAAGTCATGATGGCTGCTGCCGCCACGACTGCAAATACCGCTCTTGATGGCCCAAGTGTATCCTTGACCCAATTCGCAATGCTGTCAGCCGCCTTGGTTACTTGCATGATTTTTCCGAATATGGCACCCAATAAAAAGATGAGGAACCACGAGTAAAAATAGCCTGTAAAGCCTGTCATGTAATGCTCTGTCAGTGCTGTCTCAAGGTTAAGCCCTCCTGTCAGAGCAACCACAACTGCACTGATGATCGCGGCAATAATAATATTTACGCCTTTCATAGTTAAATACATTAATAGAAGCAGCGAAGCGATTAACCCCAGCATTCCAATCATCTGTATGTCCCCCTGTTACACTTTCTCTGTTTCAGAGGAAAACTGATAATTATAGCAAACATGGTAGAGCTCTTCGAGTTCGCTCTTAGCCGGTACTCTTGGGTTGTTGCCGGGGCTGCCGCTGTCGATGGCGTCGTCTGCCATCTTGCCAACTGCATTCTTAAAAGCTTCCTCGTCTATTCCCCAACCTCTTAAGTTAGGAATATTTAATTTCCGGCAAAGCTCTTTGATGGATTGAACAGCCACTTCTGCAGCTTCTTCATTGGTAAGGCTTTCATTATCAGGCTGAAAAACTCGGCCGATATCTGCCAGGCGGTCCACACATGCTTCCTGGCTGAACTCAAGAACAGCCGGCAGAAGCATGGCATTTGAGATTCCATGAGGAACATGGAATAATGCGCCAATTGGACGGCTCATTCCATGCACAAGGCATACAGATGCGTTCGAGAACGCCATTCCAGCCTGCAGTGATCCAAGGCTCATCGCTTCCCGGGCATCGACATTGTCTCCCTCATTGTAAGCGGTTAAAATATTTTCCACGATCAGTTTCATGGCCGATATCGCTATTGTGTCTGTCATCGGATGTGCCTTTTTGGATAGATATGCTTCAACCGCATGGCTTAGGGCATCAACCCCGGTTGCTGATGTTACATTCTTCGGTGAGGAAAGTGTAAGCAGCGGATCCACAATTGCCACGCTCGGCATCAAAGCAGGCTGTTTAATCATCATTTTGACATCATTGGATGAATTTGTGATGACGGTTACATCTGTGGCCTCAGAGCCAGTCCCAGCTGTTGTCGGTATCGCTATGTGAGGAACCGGTGCATTCTGGGCCAGTTTCTTTCCTCCCATATACTCGCCGATATAGCCGCCATTTGTTGCTAAAACCGCTATGGCTTTTGCCGTATCGATACAGCTGCCGCCGCCAACTGAAATAACCAGGTCACATTGCTGTTTTTGAAATAGCTCGAGCGCTTCTGCTACATACTCGTCAGTCGGCTCTGATGCGACCCCCAGATATACCTCACTTTGTACGCCCGCCTCCTGAAGATAGGTTCTGCATTCACTTACATATCCAAGCTGATCCATTATCTGATCACTGATTATTAATGCGTTTTTCCCCCTGAGCGCTGCTTCATCCCCAACTTTTTCGGAAGATCCCCTTCCATAAAAAATCGCTTCCGGCACCCGGAAAACTGCTGGTTTCTCCATTGGACGTTCCACCCCTTTTGTTCTATTACTACTTATACCTGCAAGGAGCGTGCCAACTTTGAAACCTAATAAAGCCAGTGATTTCTTTCTGCGAAAGTGTAGCCACTACACTACAACTGTAGATTTTTTGTAGCGATTCCACTACAGTTCATTCAGGTTATTCTATGTTTTTTCAGTTTCTGATAGAGAGTTGTCCGATGAATTCCAAGCAGATCAGCAGCTCTCGATTTATTTCCGCCTGCTCTTCTTAATGCATCCAGAATAATTTCAGACTCTCTTTGGCTGCCCAATAATTTTGCTTCCTCAATAGACCCTGCAGCCCGATTCACTTTTTTCAAAGTGGGTTCCGGCTTTTTCAGCATCTCCGGCAAATGATGATAGTCAATGACCTTCCCATCAACCAGTGTCACCAGCTGTTCTACCGTATTTACCATCTCCCGGATATTCCCTCTCCACGGATGCTGGACAAAAGCGTTCACCGCCTCAGATGTAAATAGTTTTCCAGATACCTGATACCTCTCACAGATTTCCTTCAGGTAATGGACCAGCAGGACAGGAATATCCTTTTTCCGTTCCCGCAGCGGAGGGATATGGAGCTGGATGATGTTCAGCCGGTAATAAAGATCCTCCCGGAATTCCCCAGTTTCAACCATTTGCATAAGGTTGCGGTTTGTCGCAGCAATTACTCTGACATTAATTTGATACTTTTTCACACCGCCGACACGTTCAGCTTCCTTTTCCTGCAGGACCCGCAGCAGCTTGGTCTGCATGACAAGCGGCATCTCTCCGATTTCATCGAGAAAAATGGTGCCGTTGTCTGCAAGCTCAAACTTCCCGGGCTTGCCGCCTTTTTTTGCCCCTGTAAAGGCTCCTTCTTCATAGCCAAACAGTTCAGACTCGAATAACTGCTCCGGAATGGCCCCGCAGTTGACACTGATGAAAGGCCCGGTGGAAAAAGGGCTGAGGTGATGGATGCTCTTGGCGAACATCTCTTTTCCCGTCCCGCTTTCCCCTGTTATAAGGACAGTGGCCGCAGTCCTGGCCGCCTTCCTTGCCAGCCGTTTCACCTCCATGATCCCTTCGCTTGTCCCAATGATTTGATCAAGGGTGACCCGGCTGTCATTTTCCTTTTTCTTTGAGAAAAGATCAGGCTTGGCATCTTGATTTTCCTGCAGCTTTTCATAGATTTTATAAACTTCTGTTACTCCCTCAAAAATCAGCATACCGATGGCGCCGGCAATCCGGCCTTCCTTCCAGAGGGGGATCCGGTGCACCACCATGTCATGCCCCTGGATGTTCTGGAGAACCCCCCGTTCAGCAATCCCGGTCTTTACCGTTTCATGAAGATGTGTGTTGTCAATAACCTCTGTGACATGCCTGCCAATTGCATCCTCCCGCTTAATGCCGGTAAAACGGCTATATGCTTCGTTAAATTCCTGCAGGATGCCGTTTTCATCCACAACCGCTATTCCCTCATAGGCACTTTCCAATATGGCGCCAAGTGCACCTTCAGCATTATGCTGCTGCCTTAGCTTATACAGATATTTGGAGAGTCCATCCAGGATATCCCTGGCTGTCAGGACGCCTATGAGCTTGCCATTATCACCCGTGACAGGAAGCTGATCGTATGGAAGCGACATGATATCAAGTATGGAATCATCCGGCCGGACAGCTGCCTGATTCGATTTGGGAATGCTGCCAATTAAAGCATCACCCGGGTTGCCCTGGGCAAAGTAGTTGAGCAGCTTCCTGGAAGTGATCATTCCAACCAGACGATTGGTTTCATCTGTGACGGGCAGGCTTTCCAGATGAAGATCTGCCATCATTTTTGAAGCTTCTGCCAGTGTCTGCCCCGGCTGTATACAAAACGGGCTTGGTGTCATCCAGTTTTTCACTTTAAGGTGCTCATCATTTAGCAAGTCCTCTTTCTTATCAGAAATGGATTGAGGCATACGGAACTCCCCCGGTAATTTTAATTTTCTAAATTATAACACTTTTAAAAGATAGATAGGTTCCAGTGTGATGCCTGAGTGTGAACATTACTAATAGAAAAGAGAATTCTGCAAATAGAGATGCTTATTTTGCAAATAGACCGGTTGAACCTGCAAATAGCATGGCCCATCTTGCAAATAGTGATAGAAATTCTGCAAATAGAGCAAGTCCGCAAAGCCGATGCCACCGAGTTTTATAGAAAATAACACTTTTTAAAAATAAACTGATTCCAGTTTCGGAGTTTTGAACATTACTAATAGAAACGGGAAATCTGCAAATAGAGATGCTTATTTTGCAAATAGACCGCTTGAACCTGCAAATAGGAAGGCCCATCTTGCAAATAGTGATAGAAATTTTGCAAATAGAGCAAGTCCGCAAAGCCGGTGCCGCCGAGTTTAATAGAAAAAAACACTTTTTAAAAATAAACTGATTCCAGTTTCGGAGTTTTGAATATTACTAATAGAAACGGGAAATCTGCAAATAGAGATGCTTATTTTGCAAATAGACTGCTTGAACCTGCAAATAACATGCCCATCTTGCAAATAGTGATAGAAATTCTGCAAATAGAGCAAGTCCGCAAAGCCGATGCCGCCGAGTTTTATAGAAAATAACACTTTTTAAAAATAAACTGATTCCAGTTTCGGAGTTTTGAACATTACTAATAGAAACGGGAAACCTGCTTATAGAGATGCTTATTTTGCAAATAGACCGGGTTAATCTGCAAATAGCATGGCCCATCTTGCAAATAGAGGTGATAATTCTGCAAATAGAGCAATCCCGCAAAGCCGATGCCACACGATTTTAATAGAAAGAAAGACAGAGAGCCTGAACCCCTCTGTCTTTCTGCTAAGCAATTTAGAAAATCGAGAATAAAATGACCGCCAGGATGACACCAAGTATTGGCACAATCACTGTCAATGCGCCAAATGCCGGATAGGCATCCTTATGGGACTCGCCGCAGATCGCCCGGATGGTTGTCACAACGTAACCGCCATGCGGCAGGGAATCAATTGATCCGGATGATATTGCCACAACACGGTGAAGTTCACTTGCATTAACACCCATGTCCAGATAATGCGGAGCCAGAAGCGGCAGGGCAATCGATTGGCCGCCGGAAGCAGATCCGGTCAGGCCGGCAATGACAGCAACAGCCAGGGCTCCGCCGATTAATGGGCTTCCCGGAATGCTGGTCATGGCATCTACCGCACTTGCAAAGGCGGGGGTTGCTTTAGCCACACCGCCAAAGCCCACAACAGCTGATGTATTTGCAATGGCGATCAATGCGCCGATGGTTCCTTCTGATACGGCACCCCATACATTAGTAAAGTACTTAAGATTAAGAAAGTAAGTTGCAAAGCAGCCGCTTAATAAGGCAATGATCAAGGCTGACTGTGCTAATGAATCATGGAAAATAAACGAAATCACAAGTACGACCAATAACGGAATCATACTTAATAATGGGCTTGGCAAGTTTTCACGGATTACTGCAGAATCTGTATCTCTTGCCTCAAATTTTTCTCCATTGCGAATCGCCTTGTTAATCATTTTCTTCAGCCACCAGTATCCAAATGCCATCATAAAGACAGCGACAATCAAGCTGACTTCCCATGCGGCATATGGGGAAGTGCCAAGGAACTCAATCGGAATCCAGTTCTGGATTTCCGGTGAGCCGGCAGACGTCATGGTAAAGGTAGTCGAACCGAAGGCAAGAGCTGCCGGAATGAATCTTCTTGGCAGGTTGGCTTCCTTAAATAGGCTCAATGCCATTGGATAGACGGAGAAGGCTACAACAAACAGGCTTACGCCGCCATAGGTTAAGACCGCACAGGCAATGACAACGGCTAATGCAGCCCGCTTCATGCCAATTTTATCGATAATCCATTTGGAAACACTGTCGGCTGCTCCGCTGTCTTCCATAAGTTTTCCGAAAATGGCCCCGAATAAGAACATTAAATACCAGGATGTAATAAATCCGGCAAAACCGTTCATATAGTTAGTCAGAAAATTGACCTCTCCCTCGCCTGCCAGCTGAGGGAAAATCGGCAATCCACTGAATATTGCAACAATAAATGCTGAAAGAGGGGCAGCAAGCAGCAGGTTCATCCCTCTCATCGTCAAATAGATGAGAAGCCCGATCCCCCCTAGCAATCCGATCATACTTAGCATAAGATCCTCCTATCCCGAAAACCCACGCCTTCTCTCCATTACCTTCTGTCCTTTACGGATCCTCTCTCCACCAAATGGCCTTTTAATCTTTGGATTTCAGGGGTGTCCGTGTCCCCGTTAATATGCTCCAAAAGAAGGTTAATCGAATAATCGACCATTTCGTCAACCGGCTGGTGCCAGGTGGTTAATTCATAAGATGACCAATCTGACATTGCCACATTGTCAAATCCTACTACAGAGATATCCTCAGGGATTCGGATTCCCTGTTTTTTTAGATAATCCATTGCGCCAAAAGCGGATATATCATTGGCACAGAAGATGGCATCAATCTTTTTTTCCTGTTCCAGCAATTTTTGGGCTGCTGCAAATCCTCCTTCATATGAATAAAGGCCGTTTTCGGTTAAAAAGGAAGAGATGCCATGTTCTGCCAAAGCTTCCTGGAAGCCATTTTTTCGATCAACTGTTGTTGATGTATTTTTCGGTCCGGAGATAAAGGCGAGATTTTCATGTCCTTTTTCTATCAAGTAGTGCCCAATCCTTTTCCCGGCAGCAAAGTTATCGCATACAACAGCACTGCTTAAGGAATCGTTCACATATCGGTTAAACAGGACAACCGAGATGCCATTGCGGGTAAACTTCTGTACAGTCGAAGAGGTCAGTAGCGCATCTGTGATGATGGCTCCCTCGACGCTGTATTCAATTAAATGGCTCACTTCATCTTCTTGGATCTCGTTATTCTGGGAGTTGATAAACATCACCTTGTACCCTTTTTCAGCCAGCCTGCTGTAAAACTTATCAAGGATTTCCGGATAAAAAGGGTTCTGGATATTTCGCATGACAACGCCGATGATGCGGGACTGATTGGTAATCAGGCCCCGTGCTATGGCATTCGGCTGATATCCAAGCTGTTCTGCAGCATCCAGAATAAGCTTTTTCTTTTTTGATGAGATACTTGAATTTTCACTAAAAGCCCGGGATACGCTCGATTGGGAAACGCCTGCCAATCGGGCGACATCCATGGCTGTCACTTTTTTATTTTTCAACGCGTGTTCCTCCTGCCCGAATCTAGACAGAGAAATTATAACAGATTTTGCTTACTTCACGAGACTGCTGTAGCGTTTTACACGAAGATCAGCCTGTGCCTGGTGGCCTTTAAAGCCTTCAAGGTCACATAGACGGGATGCATATTCACCGATTTTCGCACTCGCTTCCGGAGTTGTTCTCTGGTATGTGCACGTTTTCAGGAATTTGCCCACCCATAGTCCGCCAGTGTAGCGGGCTGCTTTTTTCGTTGGAAGCGTGTGGTTTGTTCCGATTACTTTATCACCGTAAGCAACATTTGTTTCAGGCCCAAGGAATAGTGCACCGTAGTTTGTCATGTTTTCAAGGAAGTAGTTCGGATCTTCAGTTAAAACCTCCACATGCTCATAAGCCAGTTTATCCGCTTCTACTACCGCTTCCTCCAGACTGTCTACAAGAATAATCGAACCGTAATCCTTCCATGCCGCGCCTGCAACATCTGCTGTTGGGAGAGTCTCCAGCTGGCGCTCGATTTCTGTTACTGTTTCATTTGCTAACTTTTCAGATGTTGTAATTAGGCATGCCGGAGAGTTTGGTCCATGCTCTGCCTGTCCTAAAAGGTCTGTTGCGACCATTTCGGCATCAGCCGTTTCATCGGCAATGACCAGAACCTCAGTTGGGCCGGCAAACAGATCGATTCCCACTCTTCCGTATAACTGGCGCTTCGCCTCCGCTACAAACGCATTCCCTGGTCCAACCAGCATATCAACCGGCTCGATGGTTTCTGTTCCGATTGCCATCGCACCCATCGCCTGAATCCCGCCAAGAAGGTAAATCTCGTCAGCGCCAGCAAGATGCATAGCTGCAACTGTTGCAGAAGGGATCTCTCCTTTAATTGGAGGTGTGCAGGCAATCACGCGCTTAACGCCTGCCACTTTCGCAGTCAGAACACTCATGTGGGAGGAAGCAACCATTGGGTAGCGTCCGCCGGGAATATAGCAGCCGACACTGTTTACTGGAATGTTTTTGTGTCCAAGAAACACACCAGGCAATGTTTCGACTTCAATATCTTTCAATGATGCTTTTTGATGCTCGGCGAAATTGCGGATTTGTTCCTGCGCAAACTTGATATCATTGATTGTCTGTTCAGGTACAGATGCAACAATTTCCTTGATTTGCTCTTCAGATAGTCTGAATTGTTCCGGTGACCATTTATCAAATTGCTCGGAAAGCTTGCGAACCTCTGCATCTCCGTTTTCTTCAATATTTTTAAGAATAGCACTTACTGATTCTCTTACTTTTACATCTGCTTCCTGTACCTCTTGATCGTTCTTGCCTTGTTTTAAGAAAGTTGCCATTTTGATATCACTCCTGTTTTTATTATTGAATACGTATGCAAAATTAAGGAAAAATTTTTAAATGGCTGTCCATCCGCCATCTACTTTTATCGTATCGCCTGTAATAAACTTTGATAGATTGGAAGAAAGGAATAGGGTGGCAGCTGAGACATCCCCGGCATCCGCAAGCTTTCCTAGCGGAATCCTGCTGTAGACTTCCTTTTCGAACTCCTTGTCTTCGAACATTTTCGAAGTCAGCTCCGTTTCAATAAAGGTTGGAGCCACGGCATTAACATTAATGCCGTGAGATGCCCATTCCACTGCAAGCGCTTTTGTCAGCTGCACCATACCGCCCTTGCTGGCACAATAGGCCGCCCGTTTGAAATAGCCGACAAACGCCATCTGGGAAGCAATGTTGACAATCTTGCCGGATTGATTCGGGATCATATACTCGGCTGCTTTCTGGCTGCAGAAAAACGCTGCCTTCAAATTGGTATCAAGCGTCAGGTCCCAGTCCTCTTCTGTCACTTCCATGGCAGGCTTAGCCCGGTTAATTCCGGCGTTATTGATCAGCACATCGAGAGAGCCCATATAATCCACTGCTGCTTCTGTCATTCTTTTAATCTCTGAGACATTATTTAAATCAGCGGAAACATAATAGCTATTGGCGTTAATTTTTTTCAGCTCATCGGTTGTCTGACGGAGTGCGTCTTCATTTCTCCCCACAATCACAACCTTCGCACCGTTTTCGGCAAAGGACATGGCGATATCCCTTCCGATTCCTTTGCTTCCGCCTGTCACGATTACCGATTTATTCTCCAGGTCAGGAAAGTTCTTCATGCCATTCCTCCATCAGCTTTATTGGATTCCCAGATCCTTCTTTAAAAAACGGATGAGCTCAGCTTCCCTTTTCTGATTGTACTCTTTGGAAAAAGCTTCATCCCACTTGTAGTAGCCTTCACCCGTTTTGTCGCCGAGCTTCTGTTCTGACACAAGCTTCTTTAGTGCCGGCAAAGATTCCTCTGCACTGGATAAGTGCTGGAACAGATAATCAGAGATGGCAGAGAAGACATCCAGCCCGCCCATATCAGCGGTCATCAGCGGGCCTGAAACCGGCAGCCTGCGCCCAATTCCGTAAGTAACGGCATCATCAATATCTTCTTTGCTTGCAATGCCTTCCTCCAGAAGGTATTGGGCTTCACGGAAAAGTGCATATTGAAGGCGATTGCCGACAAAACCGGGAACCTCTTTTTTCACTTCAATCGGCTTTTTCTTCATTTGCTTTAAGAGCTGAAAAGATCTTTCCACTGTTTCATCGCCGGTCTTCTCACCGCGAACAACTTCGACGAGAGGAATCAGATGAGCCGGATTCCAGAAGTGTGTCACTACCGTGCGTTCCGGATGGGCAGTCTCTGAAGCAATCTCCGTCGGACTGAGGCCAGAAGTATTGCTTGCGAGAATGACATCGGGACCGCAAAGAGTGTCGAGACGCTTAAATAAGTCAATCTTTAATTGAATGTTTTCCGGTACAGCTTCAATCACGAAAGTAGCACCCTGAACTGCTTCTTCAACAGAGACAGTCATTTTAATATTTTCCTGAATGTGGCCAGCTTCCGATTCGGATAAAATACCGTTATTGAGCATAACCTCAAGCTTCTTCAGCATGTTGGTCCAGCCCTGTTCCAGGTCTGCCTCGCTGATTCCCTGCATTGTCACGCTCAGTCCGGCCCAGGCCGCGTTAAGCGCAATTGAATGGCCCATCGTGCCGCACCCAAGTACAGCTATTCTCTCCAATCGCTCACCATCTTTCTGAAATTTCTAGTTTTTGAATACGTATTCAATATACAATGTAAGCGCTGTAATTTCAACTTAAAATTATAAATTGTTAAAATATTCATTTGTTTTTAGCTGAAAAATCAATCAAACGTTTGATTGATTTTAACTAATGACAGACAGATCAATTCCAGCCGGGCCGCTGCTTTTGGGGACAGGTTGACTGTTCCTTGTCCCGTGAATGTGAACATTACTAATAGAATTGGGAAACTTGCAAATAGAGAAGCTCATTTTGCAAATAGACCGGGTGAACCTGCAAATAGAATGGCCAAACCTGCAAATAGAGGTGGAAATTTTGCAAATAGAGCAATCCAGCACGCAGATGCTGCCGGTTTTAATAGAAAATAACACTTTTGAAAATATAGACTGATTCCAGTTTTGGAGTTTGGCAGCTATGATGTGTGAATGTGAACATTACTAATAGAATTGGGAATACTGCAAATAGAAAAGCTCATTTTGCAAATAGACCGGGTGAATCTGCAAATAGAATGACCAAACCTGCAAATAGAGGTGGGAATTTTGCAAATAGAGCAATCCAGCACGCAGATGCTGCCGTTTTAATAGAAAATAACACTTTTGAAAAGATAGACTGATTCCAGTTTCGGAGTTTGGCAGATGTGATGTGTGAATGTGAACATTACTAATAGAATTGGGAATCCTGCAAATAGAGAAGCTCATTTTGCAAATAGACCGGGTGAACCTGCAAATAGAATGACCAAACCTGCAAATAGGGATGCTCATTTTGCAAATAGAGCAATCCAGCACGCAGATGCTGCCGGTTTTAATAGAAAATAATACTTTTGAAAAGATAGACTGATTCCAGTTTCGGAGTTTGGCAGATGTGATGTGTGAATGTGAACATTACTAATAGAATTGGGAATCCTGCAAATAGGGATGCTCATTTTGCAAATAGACCGGGTGAACCTGCAAATAGAATGGCCAAACCTGCAAATAGAGGTGGGAATTCCGCAAATAGCCCGTTTCGCACGATGAATCTTATAAAAAAAAGACAGAGAGCCTGCCCCCTGTCTTCTCTGATACGATTAAGTATCCAAAAACGTCTTCCCCTGCAGCTGATTCAATGTCACCACAAAGTCGTGCAGCAACTTGTAGGAGTTTTCCATATCATCCAAATCCACTACTTCAATTGGTGTATGCGTATAGCGGGACGGGATGGAGATCACCCCTGCAGTGACGCCTTTGTTCGTCATATGTATGGCGCCGGCATCTGTTCCAATTCCCATGAAGACTTCATGCTGATATGGTATATCCCCTTCTTCAGCCACTTTTTCGAGGTGCTGAGTGACAAGCGGATGGGCAATCAGTGATTTATCAGCGATTTTAATGCAAGGACCGTTGCCAAGGATTCTCGTGCCTGTCATCAGGACATCAAAGGTGTCGCTGGTTGGCGTTGTATCTAGGGCTAGCGCAAAGTCAGGCTCTACAGCAGCAGATACAACGGATGCTCCTCTTAACCCAACTTCCTCCTGAACCGTAAAGGCACCATAAATGTCGCCATGCTGCGCCCCATTTCCTCCAATATTTTGGAGCAGACGAATCAATAGGGCGCAGCCTGCCCGGTCGTCCAAAGCTTTGCCCGTAACGCGGTTTTTTCCTATTTTCTTAAACTCGGTGCCATAGCTGATGGGCTGTCCAATCTTGATTCCCATTTCCACGGCTTCTTCTGCTGTACGGGCGCCGATATCAATATACAGGTCGCGGTGGCTGGAAATGCGCTTTGGATCATCCCATTTCACATAGTGGGCTGAAATGGTTCCGATCACTCCATCCACATTGCCTTTTTCAGAACGGACCTTAACCGGCAGTGATAAAAGAATACGATCATCGAATCCGCCTAATTTCTCAAATCGAATTAACCCATTCTCTTCAATTTTTTTCACGATAAACCCAATTTCATCGGTGTGGGCTGCAATGACTAAAGAAGGAAAATCCGGGTTATTTCCTTTCTTTTTCACAATCAGGTTCCCGACTGAATCGACGTGATATTCATCCACATAATCCTTCACTTCATTTAAAATAAATCTTTGAACATCCTGTTCAAAACCGCTTGGACCTACGATATCGCATAAACCTTTTAATAATTCATACACAGTGAAACCCTCCCTTAAATATGAAAAGAGTCCCCCGCAAACGCAGGGGCTCTGGCTGTTAATTCGTTAAGTAAACCTTCGTAAAGTCATCATCTTCCATTGGGTGTGCAGTGAATCCCTGGACATAGGCTGCCATTGCGATTGGCGGTGTTGTATGTGCAAGCGTCACCCACGGGGCATCTTTATGAAAAATTTCCTGAGCCTCTTGGTAAAGCTTTGCCCGTTCTTCCTGGTCAAATGTTACACGGGCGTCCTGCAAAAGCTTCGTGAATTCTTCGTTTTCATAGAACGCACGGTTGCTGGCAGGTTTCTCCGTATTTGTTGCACTCAGGTTCGGGAACAGGAAGTTATCCGGATCGGCCATAACGCCTGTCCAGCCGTATAAGCCCATTGGGTGTTCCCCGTTTCCTGACTTTTGAAGGTACGTTGCCCATTCATAGGTTACGATCTCTGCTTCGATGCCAACTTTCTTCAGATCTGACTGGATGGCTTCTGCCACCTTCATTGGCTGAGGCATATACGGCCTTGGGTTGCTCATCGCCCAAAGCTGGGTCTTGAATCCATCTGGATAACCAGCTTCTGCCAATAGTTTTTTCGCTTCTTCCACATTGAATTTGTAGTCTTCAATGCTGTCATTATAGCCCCAAAGCACGGATGGGAATGGGTTTTTCGCCACTTCGGCATAGCCGTTATAAAACGCATCCACAATCGCCTGTTTATCAATGGCCATATTAACTGCCTGACGGACTTTAACATCATCAAAAGGGGCCATTTGTGTGTTGAGAACCATGTAGCCGATGTTAAAGCTTGGGCGCTTGACAAGACTTAAGTTTGAATCAGCTTCAATGGTCGTTGCATCATCCGGATTTAACCCATCGATGATATCGACTTCCCCCGCCTGAAGAGCAGTAAGACGTGAGGAATTCTCCGGAATTACACGGAAAATCAGCTCATCCAGGTATGGCCCTTCACCTGCATAATCTTCATTTTTCTTAAGGACGATTTTGTCATTGGTTTTCCAGCTATCAAATACGAACGGGCCAGTTCCCACTGGATTTTGATAGAATTTGTCACCATGCTTTTCAATCGCCGCCGGACTTGCAATTCCAAACATAGGTATAGCCAAATAGCTGATAAATGGAGCTGTCTTTTCCGTTAATTTAAACTCTACTGTTGATTCATCAACTGCTTTTACATACTCGATCTTATGGTTAGGGTCTCCTTTAAAGCCCCCATACAAGAAAGGGTAGTAAGGAAAATCCCCTTTGTGGTAGGGGTTTTCAGGATCCATCCACCGATCGAAGTTGAACACGACTGCATCTGCATTAAAATCGGTTCCATCCTGGAACTTGATGCCCTTTTTCAGTGTAATGGTCCATGTCAGTCCATCGTCAGAGACTTTGTGAGATTCGGCTAATCCCGGCTGGACTTCAAGATTTTCGTCATAAACAAACAGTGTTTCAAAGATATTGCTTGTTACACGGATGGATTCGCCATCCGTTACATTTATGGGATCCAGCCCAATAGCGTCAGCACCGCGGGCATAAATTAATGAGCCTCCCTCTTTTGGTTCGCTGCTGCTGCCGCCTGATGCTTTTTCACCGCTGCTGGAACATGCTGAAAGCAGCAATGAAAGAATCAGTAAAATGCTTAAAACTAGTGAAGACTTGCCTTTCATCGTTTTTCCCCCTTGTGATTTTTATGTAGATGAAAGTAAGAAAAAGTCTTATTTTTAGACTTTTCATACTTTTTAATAAAAATTAGTATATATTAGATTATCGAAATATTCTACTATATTTTTAGAGTCGAAATGTTTATTTTGTAAAGCTTGTCTTATCAGCTTCTTTACCACCAGGATTGTAAGCGATTACATTAATTTCCGTACTTTCTAATAATTTTATGGATAAGCAAAAAAACTGACCCAGTCAGCCTGAGCCAGTCATTCTTCTATCATTTATGAAAATCTACTTTCATTTTTTCTTCACCAAACACCACTGATGTCTGGCTGGGTTTCGTTTCAGCAATTATTTTTCCATTTCTTATCGAATACCTGACAGCCGCCTGCCTCCTGATTGCTTCATACTCATTTTCCGCATCAAGAATAATCAGATTGGCCGGCTTTCCTTCTTCAATTCCATATTTCTCTTCAATATTTAATGTTTTAGCACTGTTATTTGTTATAAGGTCAAACGAGTTAACAATCTGCTCATACCCCATCAGCTGTGACACATGGATGCCCATATGGAGCACCTGCAGCATATTGCCGGTGCCAAGCGGATACCATGGATCGAAGATGTCGTCATGGCCGAAGCTAACATTCAGCCCTGCTTCGAGCAGTTCTTTTACTCTTGTAATTCCCCTGCGCTTCGGATACGTATCAAAGCGTCCCTGCAGATGGATGTTTACGAGCGGGTTTGCGACAAAGTTTATGTTTGATAGCTTTAACAGTCTGAACAGTTTGTAGGTATAAGCATCATTATAAGAGCCCATTGCCGTTGTATGGCTGGCTGTTACCCGGCTGCCCAATCCGCGTTCATAGGCTTCCGCAGCCACAACTTCCACAAAGCGCGATTGTTTATCATCGATTTCATCGCAATGGATATCGACAAGGCGGTCATATTTTTCGGCAAGATCAAAGGCCGTTTTCATTGAAGCAACGCCGTACTCCCTTGTGAACTCGAAATGAGGAATGCCTCCTACTACATCAGCCCCCATTTTCAGCGCTTCCTCCATGAGCTCTGCGCCGCTTGGATAAGAATTAATTCCCTCCTGCGGGAAAGCTACCAGCTGGAGGTCCACATAGTCAGCCATTTCTTCTTTTACTTCCAGCAGGGCTTTTAAAGCAGTCAGACTGGGATCTGTTACATCCACATGTGTGCGGACATGCTGTATTCCCTGTGCAATTTGCCATTTCAATGCCGTTTTGGCCCTTGTTTTCACATCTTCATGTGTCAGAGTTTCTTTTCTTTGTGCCCATCTTTGAATGCCTTCGAATAATGTTCCGCTCTGGTTCCATTCCGGCTCGCCTGCAGTCAGGGTTGTATCCAGGTGAATATGGGGTTCGATGAAGGGTGCCGAAACCAGGGAACCTGCAGCGTCCAGAGTTTCCTGGCTGGCATCAACTTCACCTTGTGATAAGCTATGAATCTTTTCATCTCGTATCGTTATATTCCATAAGCCTTCGCGGCCTCTGAGTTTCGCGTTTTTAATAATCACTTCTTAGTTCCCCTTCCCTGACTGTATTTCTGCCTTGTAAAGAAGCAGCCAATTTTGATGCCAGGACAAATGTGATTGCTGATCCTAACAGCGAGTTGATTGGCGGAATTCCCGGTACAAAATTTGCCGCAGCTACGCCGGCTGCCCATGCAAGGATCGCGATCCAGTTAACGGCCTTAAACTTCATATCTGCAAACTTCTTGTACTCTCCGCGGTTTACGATAAAGTAATCTGCCAGGATAATAGCTCCGATTGATGGGAGTGTTGATCCCAGAATCGTCAGGAAGCCGACAAAGTTGTTGTACAGCCACATGGCCGCAATCGTTCCGACAATCCCGTTGAAGATGACAACCTTTCCTTTTCGGATTTTCAAAATGCTCGCAAATCCTAAGCCTGATGCATATAGAGCGTTATCGTTCGTTGTCCAGATATTTAACCCAAGAACCAGAATCGCCGGGAAAATCAATTTTTGGATGAACATAACTTCTGAGATATCCGATTGCCCTGTTGCAATCGCACCGATTGCACCGAACAGGAACATAATCGAGTTTCCGATGAAGAAGGCGATGACGGTTGATACTACCGCTGAACGCTTTGTATTTGAGAATCGCGCAAAGTCAGGAGTCAGCGTGCCCGCACTGATAAACGAGCCGACGCAAATTGTTAAAGCAGCTGCCAGACTAATGGCCTCTGTTGGCTGATATTGCATAAGTCCTTCCAGACCGCCTGCTGTTTCGGTTGCTTTAAAAACGGAGAAGCTTCCAAGAATAGTGATTAAAGGTACTGCTATGAAGCTTAAGATTGCCAGTGCCTTCATACCGAAGAAGGCTGTGCCTGTCATCAGGAGACCTGCCACCGCAATCAGAAGATACGCATCAATGCCTGTTACTTTTTGAACCGGCAGTGCAAACATCGCTACCCCAACTCCGAACCAGCCAACCTGGGTGGCAGCCAGCAGGAAGGATGATAGATAGGATCCTTTTTCACCAAAAGCATAGCGGGTAAGCAGATGCGTTGATAATCCGGTTTTAGCTGCGATATAGGCAAGTGCTCCTGTATAAGCACCCAAAATCAAGTTGCCTGCCAGAACGATTCCGATAAACTGAATGAACGTTAATCCTGTTCCAAGCGTTCCGCCTGACCACATGCTGGCTGAGAAGAAGGTCAGTCCGAGCATCACCACAAGCATTTTCCAAAATCCATTGCGGTGCCCTTGAGGTACCGCTTCTAACGAAAAATCCAAATCTACTTTTTTCATACCAATTCCTCCAATCGTTTTTTGAACTGGTACCGAAGGATCTTCGATAGTAAGTGGATGGAAAAAGAAAAAGGCTTCTCGCCGTTTTCCGACAAGAAGCCTTTTTCCCGCATGAAGAACCCTTGGGCAGGATATACCTCACCCATTGGTCATCATACTTCCGCTGTCCTTGTCAGCCTCACGGGACTGATTTAAAGGTACCAGTATTTAATTGTCTACTATTATTTCAGAAAAGATTAGTAGTGTCAAGGTGGAATTTTCTAGGGGAATGATGTGACGGGTTGTCACCTTGGCATTGAAGGAAAGCTTAAGTGCCTAATATCCTGCGATCTAACATAGAAGTTAGCCCTTCCAAAAGGAATAGGGCTATTTCAATATCCACGACCAGGCTTCCTCAAGCTGATGGCCTTCAAAGTATTCAACCGCGATCCCCGGCAGGTAGTTCGTGACCTTTGAGACTGTGCCTATCCAGTCTTTATCACTGACAACAGCGAATTTATTAAACTGCTTCCACCTTTTTATATCAAATTCCATTCCTTCCGTTGCACCCTGGAAACTTGTTCCGTCTACATCCGTCATGATGGCGAGGATATTGAATTTCTGGTCATCTTTAAAATTCTCTCTCACGTATTGATCAAGCTTTTCAGCATCTTCCTTTGTTGCATTGCCATTGAAAGCGAGGGCAATGGTAGAGGGTGAGCGGGATTCTATGAATTGAAGCATACTGATTACCTCCAAGTGGTTTTATTGGGGTAAATTCCCGATTAAGAGGGCTGCAAAACTCTCGGTGAGGAGTTTTTTAATGGAAATGGTGTGCTATTTGCAGGTTTTGCTTTCTGTTTGCAAGTTTTTCTTACTATTTGCAGAATGAGAAACTCTAATTGCAAGTTGGCGATTCTATTTGCAGAAATCCAGATTCTATTTACAGCGTTCACAATTCGGTTCTTTTCCAACAAAAATAGATCCAGCCATCGCGCCGGTTCTATTTATTTGTAAATGGTGTGCTATTTGCAAGCTTTGCTTTCTATTTGCAAGTTTACCGCTACTATTTGCGGAATGAAGAACCCTATTTGCAAGTTTACGATTCTATTTGCAAAAATCCAGATTCTATTTGCAGCGTTCACAATTCGGTTCTTTTCCAACAAAAATAGATCCAGCCATCACGCCGGTTCTATTTATTTGTAAATGGTGTGCTATTTGCAGGTTTTGCTTTCTATTTGCAAGTTTACCGCTACTATTTGCGGAATGAAGAACCCTATTTGCAAGTTGGCGATTCTATTTGCAAAAATCCAGATTCTATTTGCAGCGTTCACAATTCGGTTCTTTTCCAACAAAAATAGAACCAGCCATCACGCCGGTTCTATTTATTTGTAAATGGTGTGCTATTTGCAGGTTTTACTTTCTATTTGCAAGTTTACCGCTACTATTTGCGGAATGAAGAACCCTATTTGTAAGTTTGCGATTCTATTTGCAGAAATCCAGATTCTATTTGCAGCGTTCACAATTCGGTTCTTTTCCAATAAAAATAGAACCAGCAACGCCGGTTCTATAAATTATTTCTTGCTGTAAAATCGATCCCGAACCTTTTTGAGGCGGGCATGATAGTTTAGGATATCAAGTCTTGCTTTCTCTGCTTCAGGTGCGATCGGCCGAAGCTTTTCAATTTCCCAATAGTCTATAATGACATCGAGAACCTGATCAAAGTATTCAAGCGGACCATAGTTGGCCTCTTTTGCGATGATAGCCATCCGGTTTTCAAAATCAGGCATGACTGCACCCGGCATTTTAAAGTTCATAATGACGTTCGCCAGGTAGTAGCAATAGTTAGGCTCTAATTGCAGGTGATGTTTAATAACGTCTCTGTAAAAAGTATAATGCAGGGTCTCATCCTTAGCCAAACGCCTCAGCAGGCTGGACAAATCCTTGTCATGAGGTCCTGCCACCTTTGCTACATTATAGTAAAACACCATGGTGGCCAGCTCCTGCATGGAGGTATAAACCATCGTTTCAAATGGCGTATGGAAATCAGGATTCCAGCCGTTTTCGACTGTCTGCTTATGCAGCTGGTGAAGCCTGCCCGGATGGACATTACGCGTGATTAAGAGATAGGTTTCAAGCAGGTTGGAGTGCTGATCCTCTTCCGCTGTCCAGGTATGCACAAATTCCTTAATAACACTCAATGACCCTTTAAATGTCTGATCCAAATAAGAGGTGAACCACGGGAGATTCACTTCTGTCAGGAGAGCTGTCTCCACAGCGGTAATGACAGACTCCGGTAGCGTCACCTGGCTTTCATCCCATGGTACACGCCGGAAATCCTGGGCTTTATCCCATGGAAGAAATTCGTGATAACCCCAATCTATTTTTTCAGCACGCTTTTTATGCTCCTCATACAATTCCCTTACCTTCGGCTCAAGACGAAAATCGAGATGATTTGTTAACAAGTGTAAACCCCCATTGCTATTTTATTGCTAACTATTATGACCTGTTACTAATTTAACTATATCACATTTCTGCGTTAACTAACTAATATAAAAGTCGAATTTTCGGGAAATTAAGATTTTTATACCTCATTTCTTATTTAGATCAATAGTCTTGAACATTTTTCCATCAGTACATATCTGCCTGTTTGAAAAGTTAAAAAAACCAAAAAACCCAGCTGAATAATCAGCCAGGCTTTTTGAAATGTTTGATTAAACTTTTATTCAATCACATTAAGCTCCTGTTTTTCAAAGCTTCAACTCATAAACCTTCCGCGGCCGCCCGCGCTGCCCGGGCTGTTCTTCACCCGTCACTTTGGCAAGCCCCAGCCTCTCAAGCTCAGCCATAATCCTTCTTGAGTTGCGTTCGGTGTTCTTCAGCCATCTTGAGACTTCCTGTGCCGTGACGATCTTTTTTTGATAGTGCCTTGAAAGGTATTCGATTTTGGATACGATTGCCGGATTGATTTTGGCGCCTTTAAAGCGTTCTTCCCATTCCTCTCCCCAGATGCGCTGCTGGTAGGAAATTGCTTCTTCGCCGCTCTCGGAAAGGTGTTCCTTAATTTCCTTGTTCTCATCGACACTAATCACAGGAGAAGCTTTCTGGTCGCGTGCATATTGGAGGGCGAGCCGGACGTTCTGTTCTGCATCATATGCCGTCAGCCCGTAGCCCACACCAATTCTGACCTTCAGCTTGCTGTGGATTTTCGCTTCTTCAATAAGAGAGTACATGGACGCTTCCTGAAAATGCATCTCCAATTCGCCCCTGGTTGTATAAATAAAGAATAATCCATCCCCAATTTGCACAAAGGAGCCTTGCACTTTTTCGGCATAGTCAAGCATGACCTGCTTGATTTCCAGCTCATGCCGCTTCATTTCATAGGTAAAATGCTGCTCTTCGAGGGAGCTTGGAGAGTGAACGACTTCCATTCCCATAATCGCTATCTGGGAGCGTTTATACCAGTTGGATTGGCCTCTTTCCCTTAAGTAGCGGAGCACAAGTTTGATTGCAACAGGTGACGGTACCACCCGGTAACAGGGAATCCCCTGCTCTCTCAGCCGATCGTGGACTTCCTGAACACAAGTCAATGCGACCTCCGTTTGTCCTTCCTCATAAAGCTTTTTATGAAAACGGATGATTTCCTCTGCCGGTTCGTATTCATTGTAAGAAAATGTGTGGATGTTCAAATCTCCTAAAAAATATGTATTCTTTAGTGTATCCAGCTCAGATTCCTGAATGGTGTCCAAGCTTGCCTGCTGAAATCCGCCTTCCCTGATATGCGCTTCAAGGAGTGTTCCCAGCAGGCTGGAGCCATATAGAGGGGGATAATGGGCGTTTTCTTCCCCGATCAGCCCTTTTGAACGCGCGTAAAAATAAGGGGCCTGTCCGGAGAAAAACCATAAATCGATTTCCGTTTTATGTTCCCTGATAATCTTTTCCGTTTCTTTTGTTTCCTTATAAATGTATGGAATCATCTCAAGCTCGCTGTATTCACGCGACAAGGCAAGAATGTGTCCAACGGAGTCTCCCGGTCCCACTACCCCAACGCGAATCTTCATTCTTTTCCACCTGCTTCTTCTTTATATGCTTGTTTCAGTTTTTAAATAGTGTGCGATAATCTTTGTTCCCATTTCCAGATCTTCAATAGAGGCAAACTCCTCAGGATGGTGGCTGAGGCCATTCTTGCATGGAATAAATAAAAGCCCTGAAGGCCATTTGACCGCCATGTTCATCACATCATGGCCTGCGCCGCTTTCAAGCACCAAGGCTTTGTATCCCAACGCTTCACCTGATTGCTGCAATTTTCGCATCACCGCCTCATCAAGCTGAACGGATGGATTATGAACAAGCGTTTTTACTTCTATTGTAACACCAAAAGTTTCTGAAAGCTGATGACATTTTTCACGGATCAACTTCTCCATTTCTTTTTTCAGTGAATCATCCACACTGCGGATATCAATTCCAAGCTCAACCGTTCCGGGAATCACATTCATGGCGTTCGGCTTTAGATCAAAGGTGCTTGCTGTTGCCACAATCGGGACCGCACTGGAATCCGATAAAGCAAGAGCTGTCTCTGATATGAATGGAACGAGAGGTGCGGCCGCGACAAAGGCATCCTTTCGTTTGCCCATTGGCGTCGTTCCTGTGTGCCCCATCTGTCCATTGATGATTATCTTTAAGCGGATTGGACAGGCAACTGCCGTTACTGCTCCAAAGTCCGCGCCGGCGTCTTCCACTCTTGTTCCCTGCTCAATGTGAAGCTCGATAAAACTTTTTAAAGCTGACTCCGGCCGTTCAGCTTCTTCAATTGCATCCCATGACAGTCCCATGTCCTCGACTGCCTGGCGGATGGTGATGCCATCCTCATCCGTTACACCTTCCACTTCATTCTTATTAAGGAGGCCGCTCATTGCCTTGCTGCCAATGGTTGATACTCCAAAACGGGATGATTCCTCAGATGCAAAACAAATGACTTCTATTGGTGAAGCAGGCTGGAACCCTTCTTCTTTCAATTTCGTTACGGCAGCCAGACCGCAAAGGACGCCGGCCACTCCATCATAGCCTCCTCCGCCTTTTACCGTATCCACGTGAGAACCTACGGCAACAGCAGGTGATGAATCTTCAGCTTCCCAGCGGGCAATCGCATTCCCCGCTTCATCTCTTCGAACCTTCAAACCGATATCCTCAGCAATGGAAACAAATACTTCAATGGCCCGCCATTCTTCTTCCGTGTAGCCTAAGCGGCAGAACCCTTCTGCCTGGTTCATGCTGTCTGTTAAATTCAACGCTTTCAGATGCGTATCCAGCCATTCTTTCATCTTTAACACTCCTCCCTGATCTAAAATGAGGCAGATTGCTCTGCCTCATCCAATTCTTAATTAAATTTTTTTATAGCTTCAAACAGCAGCTGAACGGCATTCATCATCGTTTCTTCATTAATATCAAACTTCTCGTTATGATGGCCTGCTGCCAGTTCTGTACCGAAAATGCAGTATGTGGCCTGTCCTCCATTTTGCTGAACACGCTCCATGAAGAAGGTTGCGTCTTCAGAACCTGCAGGTGAATTGTCTTCAAAAATGCTTTCTTTTATATAGGAAGCTTCTTGTGCGCATGCATGCAGGACGGATGCCAGCTCCTCTGAACCTTGAGCACTAATGGCCTCCCCCACAGTATGAATCTTGTATTCTACTCCATACATTTGGGCTGATCCTGCGATAACAGCTTCGGCCTGGGCTTTGACATATTCGTTAATTTTAGTCGTTTCCCCGCGTGTTTCAATTTTCAGCACCGCTTTATCTGCGATAATATTGCGGCCTGAGCCTGCATGCAATTCACCCACGTTGATGCGGGTTGCCCCTTCTGAATGACGCGGAATAGCGTAAATATTCAGAGCGGCAGAAGCGGCTGCCAGCAGGGCGTTTTTCCCCTCTTCCGGATTTCCGCCTGCATGGGAAGAAACTCCTTTAAACGTTACATCAAGTTTCGATGTAGCAAGAAATCCGTTTTTTGATGCCACAAAATGTCCATCTGGAACTCCTGTGCCGATATGAGAAGCAATTAAATAATCCACATCGTCAACAACTCCGGCTTCGGCCATCGAACGGGCCCCGCGGGTGCCTTCCTCGGCAGGCTGAAAAATCAGTTTGATTTTCCCCTTAAGGCTGTCTTTATTTTCAGCAATCAAGCTTGCCAGGCCAAGCCCGATGGTTGTATGGGCATCATGTCCGCAGGCATGCATGGTGTTTGGAACTGCAGACCTGAATCCTTCTTTTTGCGGAAAATGGCTGTCTGCTTCTGATTCATGGATTGGCAATGCATCCATATCCACACGGAAGGCAATGGTCGGCCCTTCCTTTTTCGTATCCATTGTCGCGACAATGCCTGTGTATCCATCTTTGAAGGGTTCAATATAATCTTTTTTCGCCCCATTTTCGAGTGCCCATTGATAATGTGCTGCTGTATCTTCTTGATTCGGCTTCCCCATAAAATAATCAGCGGCCATTACCTGCCTGCCCATTTCCAGCCCGAAGCCAAGCTCATCCAGGATCGATGCGACAATGGAGGCTGTCCGCATTTCCAGGAAGCCTCCCTCTGGATAACGGTGAAAATCACGCCGCCACCCTTTTAATTGATTTTCAAGATTACTCACTTTTTAACCACATCCTATTCTTATAGATAAGGACCGATTCCCGGACCAAACGGGATTCCAAAGAAGACGAATACTAAAAGCATAATGATCCACGTGATCAGGAACGTAACCGAGTACGGAAGCATTAAGGAAATAAATGTTCCAATTCCCGCTTTTTTGTCATACTTCTGCATAAACGACAGGGCGATAACCATATATGGCATCATCGGTGTCACGATATTAGTAGATGAATCTGCTATACGGTAAGCCACTTGCGTGAATGCAGGGTGGTAGCCAAGCTGCATAAACATTGGAACGAAAACTGGTGCTTCAAGCGCCCACTTCGCAGAACCTGAAGTGATCAGGAAGTTCAGGGAAGCTGTAAAAATAATATAGCCGATAATCAGGCCAATTCCGGTAAATTCCACATCTTTCAGGAACTCTGCTCCATTAACCGCTACCCATGTTGCGATGTTAGACCAGCTGAAGTAAGCGATAAATTGAGCAATTGCGAAGATTAAGACAATATAGGATGCTAAATCCTTCATAGCCTCTGCCATGAAATTTGCCACATCCTTACTGCTCTTAATGTTGCCTACTGTTACTCCATAAACAGTTCCGATAATAATGAAGAAGAAGAGAATGATTGGAATAATGCCATCCAGAAATGGAGATGGAACAAGTCCGCCATCTTCATTAGTTAACGGGCTATTTGGTATAAAGATCGCTCCTGCAATAAGGGCAATATAGGCGAATCCGGCAATTGCTGCATTCCTCAGGGCCTTGCCGGCTTTAGGCGGATCTTCTGTAATAGCTTCTTTAACCTCATCGCCTTTGTATTCTCCAAGGCGCGGTTCAATGAATTTCGTCGTGACAAGTCCGCCGACAATGGTTAAAACAAATACGGAAACAATATTAAAATACCAGTTATCAATTGGTGTAACGACAATATTCTCGTCAATAATCTTTGCAGCTTCTGTTGAAATCCCTGCCAAAAGTGCGTCTGTTCCTGCAATCAGCAGGTTAGCTGTAAAACCGGCACCAGCTGATGCATACCCTGCTGCCAAACCGGCAATCGGGTTACGGCCGATTTTATAGAACACCATTGCTGCAAGCGGCGGCACCAGAACCATCGCGGCATCTGATGCGATATTTCCCATGATCCCGACAAACACAACAGTGTACGTGATTAATGCAGGAGGTGATTTTAAAATTGTTTTCTTAATGGCATAATCCAGCATGCCGACTTTCTCGGCAAGCCCGATTCCGAGCATCATGGACAAAACCAGTCCAAGCGGCGCAAATCCCGTGAAGTTATCGAGCATGGACGTTAGAATAAACTCCAGACCTTCTGCAGACGCCAGATTTTTAACCTCCAGCTCTTCTCCAGACCCTGGGTGGACAACAGTAGCACCAAAGGCGCTAAATATTGCTGAAACAATAATGACAAGCACTGCGAGCCCGGCAAATAATATAAATGGATCCGGGAGCTTGTTTCCTACCTTTTCGACTCCATTGAGGAACCGCTGGGCAATCCCTGGCTTTTTGCTTTCCGTTACCACTTTCTTTCCTTGTTTTTCTGTTTTCATATACTCCCCTCGCTTTTCTGTTTTTGGATTTTGCTGCTTATGAATGAAGCCTCGTTGGTTTTCTGCTTGCTTTCGCGTTCTGGTAAACTCGCCGGGTTGAGATTCACCCCTCGGGTAATCCGGGTTCGGACTCAAAACCCTGTATTTCTGCTTTCTCTGTCCGAAGTTGCCTCGGGTTCGGACTCAAAACCCCGTATTTCTGCTTTCTCTGTCCGAAGGTGCCTCGGGTTCGGACCCTAATGCTCGCATTTCTGCTTCTCTGTCCGAAGGTGCCTCGGGTTCGGACTCAAACCCCCGTATTTCTGCTTTCTCTGTCCGAAGCTGCCTCGGGTTCGGACTCAAAACCCCGTATTTCTGCTTTCTCTGTCCGAAGGTGCCTCGGGTTCGGACTCAAAACCCCGTATTTCTGCTTTCTCTGTCCGAAGTTGCCTCGGGTTCGGACTCAAAACCCCGTATTTCTGCTTTCTCTGTCCGAAGTTGCTCCAGCTCAGACTCACTCGCTCCCGTCCAAATGGGAGCCTACTTTAAAGCAGAAGGCTTAACCTCTTTCGGAATTGGACATGTGTAAGGATTAGCTTCCTTAAACTCTTTAAATTCCTGTTTAACAGCTTCCAATTTTTCCTGGTCGGTCAGCAGTTTTACACCGGTTAATGCCATGGCTTCTGCTGCCCGGAGCATCCCTTTGTGGGCATAGCTGCTGATGCCTTGTGTGGTCATCTGCCAGGTATGCAGCGGTGTTCCCAATGCTGATGTTGAGGCTGTCAGCTGTGCGGTTGGAACAACCCAGCTTACATCTGAGACATCGGTAGAGCCGGCAAGGACTTCTTTGGAAGGTTCATAGGCTGAGATGGTTTCAGCCAGGTATTTCCCCTCAAATTCACTGCCGTCCCCCACATAGCCAAACCCTCTTAAAATATCTAAATAGCTTTCTTTCTCACCATCTGACAGGGTTGTCCAAATCTTTTCGGCAAAGGCCTTTTCTTCTTCATCCGGTTTATCGATGCCAGCTTCCTGAAGACTTTGATAGAGAATTTTTTCAAGGCTACGGTTTTGAATGTAATTAGAGCAGGCCTTGTCAAACTCAATGGTAAGCTCTGTTTCTGTCATCAGGGCTGCACCTTCCGCGATTTTGCATATCCGTTTATAGATTTCGTCCACCTGCTGAACCTTTGGCGCCCGGATCAGATAAAGGACCTCGGCGTCTGCCTGTACGACATTCGGCGAGATGCCCCCTGTGTTGGTAATGGCGTAATGCATTCTGGCTTCAGGCACGACATGCTCGCGAAGGTAATTCACTCCTACGTTCATGAGCTCGACCGCATCGAGGGCACTTCGTCCAAGATGAGGCGAGTTCGCCGCATGTGAGGACAAGCCTTTAAATCTGAAATAAACCTGATAGTTTGCAAGACTGGATAAGCTCATGATGCTGTTTCCCGGAGATGGATGCCATGTTAAAGCTGCGTCCACCCCTTCAAATACTCCTTCGCGGACCATGAAGGTTTTTCCGGAACCGCCCTCTTCACCCGGACAGCCAAAGAACTTAACCGTCCCAGGCAGATTGTTTTCTTCTAAATATTTCTTTGCTGCACAGGCTGCCGCAAACGCTCCGGTCCCCAGCAGATTATGCCCGCAGCCATGGCCGATATTCAGCTCGGTTGGCTCGTACGAAGTTTTATTTGGCATCTGCCCCAATCCGGACAGAGCATCGAATTCACCAAGAAAACCAATAACAGGAGCTCCGCTTCCGTAAGAAGCTACAAAAGCGGTTTCAATATTTCCAGCATTCCGTTCAACCTGGAAGCCTGCTTTTTCACATTCAGAAGCCAGGAATTCTGCTGATGCATACTCTTCAAATCTAGTTTCAGGATGATGATAGATATACTCGCTTATTTTTTCAAATGTCTCTTTATTTTCTGCCAAAAAGGTTTTTGTAAAGTTCATGATTTCCTCCCTTAATTCTAAATGGCCGAACCGCCATTTAAGATATGAATATAAGCATCGACCGCAACCAGTAAAGCACCTTCGTCAAAATCGAATTGAGGATGGTGGTGAGGATAATCAAGCTTCGTCCCAAACAGCATAAACGTAGCTTTGCCGCCATGCTTCTGGACCCTGTTCATCATAAAGCTGACATCTTCCGATCCGGAGACAGGGACAGATGGCAGCACTTCCTTCACAAGCTCGCTTGATGCACACCATTCGGTAATTTTCGGGATCAGCTCTTCATCACAGACAACCACTTCCGTAACTCCGACTGCTTCGAGTGTGCAGGACACATCGTGCATATCTGCTGCCGCCTGAAGAATCCGGGTTGCTTTTTCAGCCATATATTGTGCAATTTCCGGAGTCTCACCACGCACCTCAATTTCCATATAGCTGTCTCCCGGGATGATGTTCCTGCCGCTTCCTGCGGCCAGCTTCCCAACATTCACCCTGGTGACACCATCATGGTGGCGCGGAATGCCGTAAAGGTTGTTAGCAGCTGTTGTCGCTGCCAATAAAGCATTTTTCCCGAGTTCGGGATTGATGCCGGCATGTGAGGAAACTCCTTTAAAGTAGGCATTATATTTAGTTGAAGCCAGAAATCCCGGCGTTGTAGCTGCAATTGTTCCAACGGGCAGGGATTTAATGCCAATGTGGCCTGAATAAAAATAATCAACATCATCAAGCCAGCCTTTGCCTGTCATGGCCCGAGCCCCTCGTCCACCTTCTTCTGCCGGCTGAAACAAAAGGGTAAAACGGCCCTTAAGCTGGTCACTATAGGAAGAAATATACTGAGCTACCGCAAGGCCGATGGCGGTATGCCCGTCATGTCCGCACGAATGCATCACATTCTCTTCTTTTGAGACAAATTCGTATTGAGCTGGACGATGGGCAGGATCTGAAGATTCGTTGATCGGCAGGGCGTCAATATCAAAGCGGAAACCAACATGGTCTCCTGTTCTGCCAGTATCCCAGACTGCCACAAGCCCGGTATTGCCGCCGCGCATTTGATCAAGCCAGGACTCTTCAACTCCCCATTCCCTCGCCCTTTTCTCTTGTGCCTCCAGATCAGATTGTGCAGGAAGCCCCATACGGGAATTCTCTTCAAGCGCGTCTTTCCCTATATAAAGTTTGAAACCCATCTTTTCCAGTTCTTTTCCGATCCGGTATGTAGTGATGTACTCCATGAACCCCAGTTCAGGCAGTGCATGCAAAGTGCGCCGCCATTTGATCAGCTGGGGAGTTATTTTCTCTATAAAGCTGCTGTCCATTGTGATCCCCCTTGTTGAAAGTTATTTCGGACATTTTCCGTTTTATTACCTTAAATGTATTATACACATATTATTAGAAAATTCAAATTGGTTTTTATTCAAAAAATAATCTAACTACAATACCTTTTTCCTAATTTACATATTTAGTGTAAAATTTCATATTTAATACTGTAATAAAACTACTTTTCACACTAAAATAAAGGCAATCATCTAATCTGGAGGAAAAACATACCTATGAAAAGAATATTCCTGCTTGTACTAATTGGGTTGTCTATTTTTCTTGGAGGGTGTTCCAGTTTCTTTCGTGATAGCGAAGAGGAACATATTCAAAAAGTGTATATCCGTGTTCAGGATTACACTGGGGAAGAATACCGTCAGCCTTTTGGGAAAAAAACGGATAAGATTGCTGAAGCAAACCAGGATGTGATTGAGGAAGCCACTATTAAATATTTCAAGGAAACATACAAAACCGATGTGAAGGTACATAATATGGTCGGTGTTCTGGAGGGTGTTAAGGTATTTGTGGAATCAATAGGTGAACCGCATTTTTATACTTATGCTTATGTACAGATCCAGGATAATAAGGTGCTGCCTCACCTCATTGGGGCTGAGAAATACGAAATACAGGAAGCCATTCAGGGCGGTTTATATCACATGATTTTTGAAGAAGAATTCAAAAAACTCGATGGTTATTTAGAGTCACTTGCAGAAGAAGGGCACGTTACAGGGAAAACAAAGGAAGCTCTTCAGAATGCAGGCGGCCTCGGTTTTATGACTCCCTATTATTTTATTAACATGCTCAGTGCTGAGGCAGCGATTAAACCAGTATATGACCTATACTTAAGAAACCCTGATGCCAGTAAAAAAGAGTTAAGGAATGCCTTTGCTGAAAACCTATTTGACTCAGAAAATCTCTCTATTAATATTCAGCTATTCATGAGCGATAAAGGTGCAGAGCCGAGTGAGGAAATTTTCAATCGGGTAACCAGGGATCTCGAAGAAATGAGCGGTATTCCCAAAGGGTCCTATAGCTTTACTTTAAATGACAACCTGATTCAGAGAGAAACGTTTCAAGGTGTTAAAGATAATTCTTTAAGGAGGAGCTATCCGGATTATATTGTGAGAGATTAAAAGGTTGGTGAGGTATCAATAAGGAAAGTGTCGAGAAACTAAAAACTGCATTTGATGAAAGTAAATTTCCAGCAGAAATTTTAACAATCGGCATTCAACTATTTATGAAAGACATGGATGCTAAGCCAAGTGAAAAAATCTTTAATCAAGTTGGAAAAGATCCGGAGGAAATGAAAAACATTCCAAGAGGCTCTTTGGGGGATAGTTCTTATGCTTCAGACCATTAGAAACAACTTGGACAATCTAACTATAGTACAATATTCCCCACCCCCCCTCTTACTATTTACCTATTTTTACCTAAAAAGTGTAATTTTCCACGTTTAAACTGTAAAATTATAACTCTATCCGCTAAAATAAGGGATATAACTTTGAATGGCACATTCCTTTAGGGAGGACATTTAACTAATGCGCAAAAAAACAAAAATTTTACTATGCAGTGTTGGAATATCATTAATGCTTGGAGGATGTTCTGGTATGAATAGCACAAATAACAATCAAGACACTGAAAAAACAAAAGAAACACAGGCTGCCGCCTCTGAAGAAACAATGGTAAGTGTTCAGGATTATACCGGGGAAGGCTATGCACTTCCATATGGAAAAGAAACGGATAAAATCGCTGATGATCATCTTGCTCAAATAGAGGAAGCTGCCCTCAATTTTTTTAAGGAGAAATATAAGACCGATGTAACGGTGCATAATGTGGTTGGGGCAAAGGATGGGGCTACTGTGTTTGTTGAATCCAAAGGTGAGCCGCATTTCTACACTTATGCTGTAGTGCCCATTGATGAACTGGAAAAGAAAGTGATGACAGAAAAGATTTGGGCTGATGAATTCCAGGTGGAAAATGCCATTAAAGGCGGATTGTATCACATGATCTTTAATGAAGAGTTCAAGCAGCTCGACGAATATCTTGAGACTCTTGCAGCAGAAGGTCAGGTAACCGGAAAAACAAAGGATGCTCTCCAAAATGTGGGCGGACATGGATATATGACTCCCTATTATTTTTTAGCATTAACAAGTAAAGAAGAGGCTATTAAACCAGTCTATGACCTTTATATTAGTAATCCTGAGGAAAGTGTGGAAAATTTGAGGAATGCCTATGAAGAAGGCTCCTTTAATCCTGAAAACTTCAAAATCAATATTCAGTTATTCATGGCTGACAAGCAGGCAGAGCCAAGTGAAGAGATATTCAATCAAGTTACGGAAGAGCTGGAAGAAATGAACTCAATACCTATGGGCACCTACAGCTTCTCTCTCAATGATAACTTCATTGATAAACAGAGTTCGGAAGGTTCTAAAGAAAACTCTTTTAAACGCGGATTCCCGGATTACATTATTAAGGAATAAAGCAGGTGAATATATGGATACTCTAAAGGGTTCACCAAATATTAATACGGATATAGCAGCAACTAATGATAAAGATTTAGTGGAACTGGCCGGCCTTCATGCCTATACCTATCCGCTATTTGAATCAGTGCTGCAAGTAAATAATACAGATTATACGGTTATTGATACCCATTATGAAGACCCCACTGGCCTTGATGCAATGACAGTAGTAAATATGGAAACAGAGGAAATATCCATCATTTATGTCGGCACCGATGCAAGCGGAAAATATGGCAAGAAGGATATTCTGACAGATGCACAGCTTTTAAGTGATCTGACTCCGGCCCAGCTGAGCGCAGCAAGAAGCTATTATACTGAAATGAACCAAAAGTATAGCCAGGTTGGCGGCGTTAAATCAATCGCGGGAAATTCACTTGGCGGCGGTCTGGTTGGTGCAGTAGCAGTGGAAAATCCAGATGTAAACGCTGTTACCTTAAACCCTGCACTGCTTCCTGAGGGGATGGTGGACCCTAACCAAACGTATGATAACATCACAAACTACTTCAGCAGCTACGATGTGCTGACTCAGACTTTAATCGCATTGGATCTGCATGGCAGGATTCCGGGAAAACAGTATGAAATCTTCAATGGGATTCCAGAATTCTCAAAGCTTGCTACAAACCATACAGGCTATCTGAGGAATGAAGATGGCACTCAGTTTTATGTTATCGGTGAAGTCGGCAAGCCAGGCTATGGCAAAATCTATGTGGATGCTGATGCCCATATCGTATCCAGCATCTGGACGGGAGTACCGCTGTATGGCGGGCACTCCGACCGCATCGAGATCAACAAGGAGAACCTGGATCTTCTTGCTTCCTCCCTGCAAAGCCATGTAATGGAAAGACTGAACCTTGCTCACGAGTACCTGGGCAATTCGGTTGCCATTGTAGACGATGAAGCAAACCGTTATTATGAACGGCTCAGCCGCCTGCAGAAGATTTTCGAAGAGATGTTTGAAAATCTGATCAGTGAACCGCTGTTTATGGGGATTACTTCGATCAGCAATCGATTAACGGCCGAGATTGATCATTTGGTCTCTTTATTAAATGTGGCGGAAAGCCATGCTAAATCCCTGAACTATATATTGAATTCCCCGCCTGCTGAGCTGCTTGAACATATTTTCCGGACGAACGTCAGCGTGGAAAGCATCTTTAATGAAATCCGCGGCTTTTTATATGATTTGAAAGCAGATGTTCAGGATCTTTCCAAAAGCCTTATCCGGATTATTTCCAATAAAATCCCGGAACTTTTTGAGGGCGGAAAAGAACTCTGGTATGATGCTGTAGTCAGTGAGTTAAAAGCTCATTACGGGATCGTTAACAATAACAGGGATAAGCTTCTTTCGCATATCGGCGAATATCAAAAACAAGTTCAGGATGTTGCCTCTAACTTTCATGACAGGGATCTTTCCCTGGGACAGTCGATTAGAAGCAAATCCACCCATTCCAATTCTATATCCGTGCAGGGAACGAACACGTATAAGCTGGAAGATTCCCCTTATATGGAGCTTAGGATGAAGATTAAGGAATTCCAGATGGATACGTCTTATTCTGCTTTCACTGCATCAACCCAGGCACTTCTCTTTCCTATCTTGCATAAGGGCTGGGTGATTACCCTGAACATTGAAAATGCACTTGAACTCCTGTCGAGCACTATCAAAGGCGCAACCAAATTCGCCTTGGACTACACCATCCCCGGCAAGTTATTCGGCCTGTTTTCGGACTTTGACGATAAAATTCGAAACAGCGTCAACAACGCGCTGGAGCCTTTGGATGAATTTGCCGGCACGATTGAAGGCATCAGAAAAGGTTTAGACAGATTAATGGCGGAGTATCCTACTCTATTAGAGAATTTCAGGCCTTATGTCGAGACAGCCATATTCAATAACAGCGGTTACTATAATGTCCACCTCTATAACCTTGCATCCATTGCTATTTTAAGAGAAATGGAAATGCTGTTTGATGATGTGGTGTTTCAGCTGGGGCATCATAAAGCTGAAGCCATTGAGGCATTGTGTGAAGTTTCTAAAAAAGTGAAGGGTAATATGGGGATATTGTATGAACAGGTGGATCGCGGGACGATTAATTAATAGGATTTAAAAAACCGGGCTGAGTGGCAGCTCGGTTTTCCTTTTATATAGGCTGTATTTGATAGTTTATTTGCAGAATTTAATTATCTATTTGCAAATTGATTGCTCTATTTGCAAGTTTCCGGCTCCTATTTGCAGCCTCATTGTTTATTTGCAGGTTTCCGGTTCCTATTTGCAAGTTTGATCGCTCTATTTGCAGGTTTTCGCCAGCTATTTGCAACCTCAATAACTCTATTTGCAGGTTCACCATACCGCCAAAATCCTGCTCTTTTTGCAGCCCTCTGGTGCGTTTCTCATACATAAGCTAGATTCATCAAACGTTAGATTGAATTACTCTTCCTTTGAAGAAAGATACTCCTCTAACAGCTCTCTAAAAAGCTCATTCAATTCCTTATTTTTTTGCCCCTTCAGCCATTCCACCTGGTTTATGGGCAGGTTTAATTTAAGTGTGATTTTTTCATTCGGCATCTCGACTTTTCGTATTTCTTCCAGCGTAATGCCAGCTTCAATATCGGGAAAGTCCGGATGATCCTCTCTTATTCTTAAGAGCCCTTCATATGACTCTTCCGGATCTATTTCGCAAAATAAGCTCAGCCGGGGCAGCTTTCCCGGCACAGCCTTTAGAAACATAAAGGAGCTTATCTGCCCGCCGTCTTCCAATTCAACTTCTGTAATCAGACTGTCTCTGTCCTGATATTTTCTTAAAGTAACTTCGCTTACAATCATGTCTACTTCCAGCGTACTTCCGGAAGACGATTCAAAAATATAGATGGCACTGTTAAACACATAGATTTCTTCCCCATCGAGGTTTATTGATTTTATACCAGCCATACCTGCTCCTCCATACCTAGGATGTTCTAACATATAGACGTTTCAATATAGTTAAGTACATCATATCAAAAATCTCTATTTATAAGGGGAGATATCTAAATGACTGTCCTTAAAAGTTTACTAGTCCTGAAACCTTACGGAGCATATCAATGGTATTCTCAATAGAAAGGCTAGCTCAGCATCGCCAAGCCAGCTATAACACTTTACAGTATATGAGGTCGGTTTATTAAATAGATGGTAATTGGCCGCACAGCCAATTCTCAAGGCAGTTAAGGCTGTATCCCTGGAAAAGCCAACATGGTAGAGAATACAAGAACGAAGGCATCCGGAATACATTAATAAATTCATTGTGAAAAGTTATTAAAGATCATTTAAGATTTACTTCCGGTTCCAGCTCCGCTTCAAAAATCCTCGGCCAAGGAAGCTTAACATGGACACTTTCTAAAGAATCGATCGTCCTGTAAAAATCCTTGTTTCCCCTTTTTCCAATATAAACGTGTTTCCCCTTGAAATGCTGGAACCATTTTTGTGTTTCTAAGGTTAATTGATCATGAACAAATTGATTAACTAAGTCGTAATCTTCACCTAATCCCCATTCACTTGCGCCGATTTTGGTTATATAGGCCCTTGCTGCAGGATGAACAATGTTTTTGTAACTGTGATCTTTTGAGAATCGATGAAGCAGGAATTCATAATGTGCTTCTGCTGTGTCTTCATAAAGTGGTACACCAAATCCTGAAGTTTGTTCAAGAAATGCAGTACGGGCAGCAGCATGACCAATTGTAATGCCAATTGTATTGCCAGCAGTATTCCAGCCGCTATAGGCAAGAAGTTTAGTTAAATCGATTTTCTCAGTTAGTTGGCTAATAAGCAGAGCATCCGCCCGATTAACCTCAATCACATCCCCGATAGCAACCTGCTTTCCTGCTTTAATAAGGTCACTTGTTCTATTTACCATTTTTTCGACATCTATAGTTCTCTTATTTTTATCACTTGAAGGAGTATTCAATAACAGGTGGATATCCGCACCCTTTTCATCTTCGGCAATCTTGCCGCCTGAAGCGGTAATGTGCCTGATTACATTATAGTCGAAGGTTGTATCCTCAAATGGTGCAATCCAGTCCTTTCCGTGAATACCGCCGTAATCAATATAAAATGATGGTTCTGTATTAAACAGCTGCGTTACGAATCTGGATACTAATACCACATCAACTTCATCTGCTCCAGGGAATACGGAAACTTGATCCTCCAACCCGTATTCTGTTACCTTTTCAACTAGAATCTCTCTTTCTGCGCGGTGAAGGCCATGAGGAGCAGCATCATCCTGGGCCAGAATCAAATAATCAATTGAACCGTCGTTAACCCAATCAATTAACAGTTTATTAATAGAATGGTTTCTTGCTCTCGCATTTAGATAATCCTGCAGCACAGATTCCGGTATTTCGGATTCTAATTTCTCAAATTCAGCTCGATATTCTTCCATTCCCAAGTTAATGACCTGATCATATAATATTGCCCATCTTCTGATTTGATCGTAGTATTTCAAGTATTCATCGCTAATGGCTGTTACGGCAAGCCGCTGAATGGTGTCATAAACGTATACAGGCTTTTCAGGATAAAGCTCTTTTAGTTTTTTAATTAACTGTATATCAGAAAGTGCCTCTTCCTCGGATTTCACTCCAGTACGGGAAGCAATTAATCCCCCATACGCCAGCATACTGGCTGAAATCACAAACCCATCTGCCTCTTCAGCATTGTCCAATAGCCACTTGCTGATTTCTTTGCCATTTCCAGGCTCTGTGTAAAAACCAATCATATCGGTTGGCGGTGTTATGACTTCAACACCCGCTGTTTTTCCAACTTGCTGCGGAAAATAGAGATTAGCGGGTCGGTCATCCAATGGAACCATGAGAATTTTAGCTAAACCAACCTTCTTTTCTGTAGCCTCCATTTCACCTAGATTACCAAATAACAACAGAACAGCCATACATGCTGAAAACAAAGCTTTCCATCTATTCACGCCTTCTCCTCCTTTATAATCCAATAACATAAAGTAGATTCAGGATGTAAAGTAAGATGCCTTTTAGATATTATTGTAAAACTGCCCCACCCTCTAATAATTTCTTACGCAGCATGGTGGCATCAAGATTTCTTGGAGCGATTCCTTCAGCCAGTGATATGGCAGCTGCCGTACCTGCAGCCTGGCCTGTTGCCATACAGCTTGGTGTTAGACGAGTCGTAGCAAGTGCTTCATGGGTAGTAGAAATACATCTTCCTGCTACGAGCAAATTTTCAATCCCTTTAGGAATAAGACATCTATAAGGAATTCCGTAGCTTCCATCCCCTTCAATGTCATTCGCCTGCACACCTTTCCCAGTCGGGTCATGGATGTCAATTGGATAGCCGCTTAAGGCAATCGTATCGTCATATTTTTTGCCAGTTATCACATCTTCAATTGTTAAAGAATACTCGCCAGAAATTCTCCTTGTCTCCCTTATGCCAATCTGGGAACCGACCGCCGATATGGAGGCTTTTTCAAAACCAGGAATGGTTGTCTGCAGAAATTCTGCCATCATCATGACTTGTTTTCTTCCTTCTCTTTCACCCTTTGTTAAGTCAAATACGTCCGTGCCATCAAGCCCTTGGACCCTTGTACAGTTAACCAGGACCTCATCTTCTTCAGGCCCAATAAAAAATAGCACTTGATCACGATTAATTGGAACTCCTGAAGCGTTCCATTCTTTGTAGAAGCCCTGTACGCCCGTCAAAGGAAGTTCATCTAATTCATTAATAGGCGTCTTCTTATAAAAATTTTCAGGATTTCTTTTCATGGCATCTTTTACTTTCGATACATCGACACCCCGCATACGGAATTTCATTGTGAGCGGCTGAGTTTTTTGATCATTTTCTCTCCCCTTTAAGCAGGGAGCGCCTGATAGAAATGCGATATCAGCATCTCCGGTCGTATCAATAAATTGTTTGCCCTTAACTCGTATAGGGCCTGACTTTGTAACCAGGCGAATGCTTTTAATGGTTCCTCCATCCACTTCAACTGAATCTGCAAAACTATGAACGAGAACTTCCACTCCGGCTTCTTCAAGCATTTCTAAAGCAAGAAGTTTATATTTCTCTGGATGATATGGAGTGACAGTATTGGTGAAACCGACTGTATCCCGTAAGTGCCCCGGCGAACCTTCAATAGCCATGAGCCTCTCTACAATCTCCTGAGCAATTCCCTTAATGACCTGTCGTCCCGTTTCCGTATGAAAAGTCATCCATGGGTAGACAAGCGCCACAGTAGACATGCCTCCTAAAAATCCATACCTCTCAATAAGAAGTGTCCTGGCTCCTCCTCTCCCGGCCGCAATAGCTGCATTAATTCCTGCAGGTCCCCCTCCTGCAACGACTACATCAAATTCCAGCTCATTTTTCAAAACGATCACGTCCTTTCAACAATCTACCAGTCTATTATTTTCCTCCTGTCATGCTCACACCTTCAATAAACTGCTTTTGAGCAAAGAAGAAGACAATTAATAACGGAACTGTTGCCATAACTGAGGCACTCATCAACAGTTCCCACTTTGTTCCCACTTCATCTGTAAATAAGGCTAATGCTAACGGAAGCGTCATGAGTTCTTTCGAATTAATATAAATCAATGGTTCATAGAATTCATTCCAGCTTGTTAAGAAAGTAAATATGGTCAATGTAGCAATCGCTGGTTTGGCAAGAGGAAGCATGATGCTCCAATAGATTCGGAAATAGGAGCACCCATCCAGCTTTGCAGCTTCTTCGAGCTCTTTAGGTACAAGGAGGAAGAATTGCCTCATGACAAATACCCCAAATACTCCCGCTGGCCCCAAAATTGGTATCCCTATTAGGGGGATATGAGTATTCACCAATCCCAAATCTCTCATTAATAGAAATAACGGGATAGTAATGACCTCGACAGGGATCATCATAGTGCTTAATAAGCAAAGAAACAGAATCGAACTGCCGCGAAAGGATAACTTCGCAAACGCATAACCAGCTAATGACCCAAAGAAAATGGTGCCAATCGTGACCAATATAGCAATATAAATACTATTAAAATAAAATAGGTGAAACGGTGTTTTCTCCAGTACATCCAAATAGTTCTGCCAGCGGAAGGGATCAGGTATCCACTGGAAAGTAAAAATCTTAGTCGCGTCTTTAAATGATGTATTTATCATCCATAAAAATGGCACGATCATAATTAGAGATACAAGGGTCAATATTCCATAAAATATAACCTTTGTTCCAAAACTCTTCTTTTTTCTATTGTTCATGGAAAACCCACCTCTTTCTTAACACCCACTGAGCTATGGTGAAAACTAAAATGATTAAAAATAGAATAATCGCAATGGCCGAAGCGTAGCCGAAATCAAATAGCTTAAAGGCTGTTTCCCAAATATAATAAACAAGAACCTTTGTATGATTCCCAGGCCCTCCTCCGGTCATGACATAAATTTGCCCAAACACCTTCATGGATCCGATCACAGTTAAGATGAGTGTTAAAAATACAGTTGGCGTTATCATTGGCAGCGTGACATACCAGAACTGTTTGCTTTTGTTGGCACCATCCAAATAAGAGGCTTCATAAAGTGTACGGGGCACTTGCTGTAAAGCGGCAAGGAAAAGTACCATATTCAAACCGACATTTTTCATGGCACTGACTACAATAACTGCCGCCATGGCAAGCTTCGGATCATAAAGCCATGCAGGACCCTCAATGCTGAACACCTGCAGAATTTGATTAATAAACCCTTCATCTGTTGCGAACATATACTTCCAGATAATGGACCACACAACAATCGATGTCATGACAGGAATAAAGATGGCTGTCCGGAAGATTCCCATTCCAGGCAGGTTTCGGTGCAGCAGCAAAGCCAGCATAAGTGCCAAGATAATATTGACTGGCACCAAGCCGACTGAAAATATGAGCGTGTTCTTCAATACTGTCCCGAACTCAGGATCTGAAGTTAAACGCTGGTAATTTTCCAATCCAATAAAGTTGGGATCACCAAGCAGCTGCCAGTCTGTGAGACTCATATAAAAGGAGTATAGCAGCGGGCCAAGCATAACAACCAAGAAACCCAACACCATCGGACTCACAAACAAATAGCCGTAAAAGGCTTCACTTCCTATAAACTTTTTCCTGCGTCTTTCCTTTTCCAAAGAGAGTTGCGCAGAAGTATTTAAGTTTGCTTCCATTCTGCTACCCCCTAAATCTTGTCAATGGCATTCCTAAACTCCACAACAGAACTCTTAATACTTTCTGCTGTATGTCCGGTTACAATTGCCCCTAACATAATCCCTTTAACACCCGCTTGAGAAAGAAGAGAAATGTCATCTGGCACCAATTTTCGCTGCGACGGAATAAGAAGTGGAACATCCACCTTCTCTGCTAAATATTTATAAGCAAGAATATCTTTAAATGTAAGGGGAGACCCATATTCCTCACCAGGCACAATCGATGCTTCAAGCGCAGTTATATCCAGAGACTTTAACTGCCCCATATTCTCAATATCGTAATCTGATGATATGGCAAAGGTTTTTTCCATTCCTGCAAGCTTCATCATCCAGCTTGGCATGTGGTGAGCATAGATTGAAAAATAATTGAATCCAGCCTGAGAGAGCAGGTTCAATTCACTTTGTTTGATTTCCTCAAAAGAGCCACCAGGTACAATTCCAAGCGGACCAGTATATTCTGAGCGTATTTGCCGGAATACTTCCATATAAGATTCTGTCGTGCGGAACTCATTGCCTGAAGCACGATGATTCACATTCACATGCATTTTTACAGCATCTGCACCTTCACTTAATGCAGCTTGTGCCAATTCGAGATTGTTTTCAGGCAAGCTTACAATTAGCGTAACTTTTTTCTCACTCAGACAACTGCTTAAAGAAGAATTCATACTATCACCTCTTATGAATAGGCAAGCGGTTAAGCCTAAATGAGGATTAACCGCCTGCTAAACAGTTTTATTTCAAAATCGGATCGATTTTTTTATCCATTCCATCGAGAATGTCTTCTGGTTTCTTTAACTGTCCAAACAGTTCATCGAATCCGAATTGAATTGCGTTATCAATTTTCTGCCATTCCATATGGCCTTCCTGCAGTCTTGCATTGTCCATCTCATCAATAACGGCACGCTGAATACTTTCAACCGGCGGATTGTTCGGCTGATTTACAAACTCATCAGAACTTAAGATAGACTCGCGCGGCGGTACAAAGAAGGTAGATGAGGCCGTGATTCCCTCTTGGCTCGTTAAAAACTTCAGGAGTTCCTTGGCTTCTTCAGGATGCTTGGACCCTGCAAACATCGTGTAGCCAGCCTGGCCCAGCATTGGGAATCTTCCCTCAGGACCTTCCGGAAGCGGTGCGATATCCCATTTAAAATCTTTCACCTCACGGGCACGTGATACATAGCTGTATACATCAAAGAACATTCCAATTTTGCCGGATTCAAAGCTTACTTGTTCACCAGCTTTCGGATGAGACTTGTCTTTAAACATCATGCGATCGAGCATTTCCAGTGTCTCAACCCCTTGTGGGCTGTTCCACTTAAACTCAGTTGTTTCTTCATTAAATAGGCTTCCCCCGTTGCTCCAAGTGTGTGAAAGCAATGCAATCCAAGTATTCCAGTCACGGAAGAAATTAGCTCCATATGTGCCGCTTGCAGAGATTGCCTTTGCGGATTTTTCAAATTGCTCCCAGGTCCATGTTCCAGCTTCCACATGTTCATTTGGTGTCTTTTCCCCTGCGTTTACAAACAGGTCCTCGTTATAGAAAAGAACCATGGGAGGTGTAGAAAACGGGAGTCCATATAACTTTCCGTCTTTTTCAAACAGTTCTAAAGTTGATGGGAAGAAGTCATCCATATTATATTCCGCATCATCTTTAAACGAAGATACATCTTCTAAAATGCCATTTTCCATAAATTGAGGAACCATTCGTTCAGCTGCCCAGCCGATATCAGGCAATTCTCTGCCAGCTGCTAAAACGGTTATTTTTTGCTGATAATCCGGAAATGGAACACTTTCTAAATTTACCTTGATATTAGGGTGTGTCTCATAGAATTTTTCAAGCAGTTTATTATACATCTCCTGATGCGCTTCGTTTCCCCATATCATAAAGGTAAGTTCAACTTGTTCATCATTCTTTTTCGAATCTCCGCCTGAGCTGGATGGTTCTGCTTTGTTGCTGCAGGCAAATGTAAACGTTGTCATTAACAAAATTAAAAAAATTACACCTAGCTTCTTCATCTTTTTCCCCCTCTCCTTTGACTCTAATTGTAGAAGGAAAATCCGGTTCAAAATATCCCTTCAATCAAAGAAAAAGTACTATTTTAATAGTTGATCGAATCTTAAGATAACTTCCTGTATTCTTTAGGTGTTAAGCCTACTTCCTGTTTGAAAAGTGACATAAAATGCTTTGGGCTCTTATAACCTGAGAGCTGAGCTACCTCATATACCTTTAGGTTTGTGTTCTTCAGCAAATTTTTCGCTCTCTTTAAACGTGCACCCGTTAAATAGTCTGTAAAGGTCTGATTCAGCTCAGACTTAAACAATTGCCCTATGTATTGGGGATGGAGAAACATATGATCAGCAATGTGTTTAAGTGTTACTTCCTGCCCAATATGGTCGTGAACGTACTGAAGGATTTTCTGAAACTGTCCCGATACATCTGTATATGATTCTTCTTTATCTTTAAAAATATTGGTAATTACATTAGAAAGCTCGACCCGATTAACAGGTTTTAGCAAGTAATCAGTAACACCATATTTAAGAGCGGCTCTTGCATATTCAAAATCACTGTGCCCGCTCAGGATAATAACGGGTATAGTCTCAGAGACTTGCCGTACCTTTGAAATGAATGCTAAACCATCCATTCCGCCCATTCGAATATCCGTAATGATCAAATGCGGGATCTGCTGGCGAACCTGCATCATGCCTTCCTCACCGCTTTTTGCTTCCCATACTCGAAGCTCTCCGCTTATGGCCTCTAGTAATACCTTCAGCCCTTGTCTAATAATTGATTCGTCTTCAACCACTAATACATTTTTCATCCAATTTTTCCTCCTCCCAGTATAGCGGTAACGAAACAGAGACAAAAAACCCTTTATGTTCTTCACTTTGAATATCCAAGCCGAAATCACTTCCATACAGAAGCTGAATCCGTTCATGAATATTCGGCAATGCCACACCATTATGCTGTTCGTTAGAATGGCTTGGTTTTTGAGCTCTAATAATTTGTTTTAATTCTTTTAATTTCTCCATGTCCATTCCCACTCCATTATCCGAAATGATTATTTTCATTTGTTCCCCTAATTTAAATGCCTGTATTTTTATCTTCCCGCCAGCGTTGCGCAATCCATGGACAATCGCATTTTCAATAATGGGCTGAAGGAGTAACTTAGGAATGACTGCATCCTTTAAGTAATCTGGAATTTCCTCTATATAATGCAGCTTCTCTCCTATCCTTACTTTTTGAATGGTGATATAAGAGCCAACGAACGCCGTCTCTTCCTCTAACCTGACAATTTTCGCTTTGTTGTCCACCGTATACCGCAGCAGCTTGCCTAATGAAGAGACCATATCCGATACTTCAAAATTCCCTCTGGTAATCGCCAGCATATTAATGGACTCCAATGTGTTATAGAGGAAATGGGGATTCATCTGGCTTTGGAGTGCCCTCAGCTCCGCATCCTTCTCTCTCAGGCCCGTTCGATAGACTTCGGTAACCAAACGATCGATTTCACTAACCATTAGATTGAATCCTTTCCCAAGATCACCAATTTCGTCATTTGATTGAACCAATACCCGCTGGGAGAAGTTCCCCTTTTTCACTCCCTCCATCGCTTCTCTAAGTCTATGAATAGAACCGACTAGAGGTTTTGATAAAATAAAACCTAAAATGAATGCTATTAAAATACCGGCCATTACCACAATGAAAAGTACTTTCCGAAGATGGTTCACTTCGCTAAAAATTTCAGATTTGGGTATGAGCATGACAATATTAAGTCCCGAATACTCGGATTGATTATAAACCATCATATAATCTACACCTTCAATTGGGATATTGGTATAATTATTAACTTTTATTTTTTCCATTTCGGGCAATATGTTGGCAGAAATATCATTTTCCTCACTGTTTGGATAAATGATTTCCTGTTGATTGTTTACAATAAAAATTTGGCTTTTTGTCCTTGTATTCTTAACCATCTCTTCAATCAGCTCTTGCTTCAAATCTATTTTAATAATACCCAGCGGAGTTTGATCGGACGGATCCCTTATTAATCTAGCCACCGAAAAGACATCTGTATCCTTACTTAAGTAATAGTTCGGATGATGAAGCGGGAGAATCACATGTTCACCATCTGCTTTTATTATTCTTTGAAGCCACTCGTTATTTTGTTCAAATACTTGGAGCATAATGGTATTTGAATCCAGATTGCTGAATATATTCCCATCATTGGCCAGGATGTGTATACCTCGAATTTCATTTCTCATATGGACAAAACTCGAAATATATCGCCAGATTTTCACTCTCTCATTCGCTGGCGGAAAGGGGGCTGCCACCCCTGAAATCTGGTGATTCTTTAATATATTTATTACTTCTTGATCATATAAAGGGGATAAAGAGATGATCTGCATTTCTTTAATATAACGGTCCAGATTCCGATTGATTTGATCAGCAAGCTGTATCGAGTATTCTTCAGCGTTCCTTTGGCTTGCTCCACCAAATTGATAGTAGGTGATACTGCCAAGGATTGAGGCGGTTAGTAAGATTAGGAAGGAAAAAACCAGTATGAGCTTAATGCGATAAGGAAGAGAAAGCAGCTTTGCTTTATAGGATTTTCTTATTGTTTTTAGATTCATGAAGATTCTCCTTTGTCTGGAACTTTTGCTCAATAGGGAGATGTTCTTCTTTTCTTTCATAAATCCCTTCTTTGAAACACAGGGAAAACACAGGCGGTTTCTAAGCCTTAAAACAAGATTCAAAGAAACCCAAATAAATCCTGGCTGCCTGGCGGAGTGATAAGCCTTCAATCTCCTTAAATTTGATATTAGGTGTCCCTGTCACCTAGAGGCCATTTGCTTTTATCCCTGTACCAGCTTTCCTCTCCGCCAAGCTGTTCAGCTTCACTGCCTCCCATAACTTCGATCTGCAATGCCCTTACTTCCCTCCAGAACGGATATTGTACGAGCGAGACGAATTACTTTAATTTGAGTGCGGTTGCTCCAGTTTTTCTTATTGGAAAACTGGAGCAGTGTACGATATTGATCAGGTGTTAAAGGACTTGTTTTCAGTAGGGTGTCATAGGAGACTCGGCTATTGCAGATTTCACTTCCATATCGCTCGTATTGCCTTTTCCTTGCTTCTTCAACTCTCTTTCTTATTGTTGAAGATGATTCTTCACTTCCGGTTTGTACAGATTTTAAATGGACAGGCAGCAATGTTAAATTAATATCAAATCGGTCTCTTAATGGACCTGATAGCTTATTTTGATAGGCAATAATTTGTTTGGATGTACAAGTGCAGTAGTGGGAATTTGAGCCGGCATAACCGCACGGACAAGGATTAATGGCACCGATCAGAATAAAAGAGGCTGGATATGTTACGGTTGCCTGTGTACGGCTAATGCTTACTTTGCCACTCTCTAAAGGCTGACGGAGCATATCAAGTGTTTTCTTTGTGAACTCCGCTATTTCATCGAGAAACAGCACACCTCGATGAGCAAGAGAAACTTCACCCGGTCTTGGATATTGGCCTCCTCCAACAATCGAGACCCCTGAAGCTGAATGGTGAGGATTTCGGAAGGGAGGCATCTCTGTATGTTCCCATAAACTTCCGCTTAGCTGATATAAACTTATCATTTCTAACTGAGCTTCTTTTGACAAAGGAGGCATAATAGATGGAAAGGTTTCTGCTAATAGACTTTTCCCGCAGCCAGGAGGACCGGTCATAAAAAAATGGTGTTCACCCGCAGCTGCTACCTCTAAAGCATATTTTGCATAGGAATGACCTACTACTTTCTTAAAATCAGCAGAATGTGATTGGTGCTCGACTACTTTTGCTTTTTGAAACAATGGGATTATACCTTGACCATTAAGGTGGAGGATAACCTCTTCCAAGGAAGATACATATACAATCTCCAAATCTTTAAATTCCAAAGCAGGCATCCACTCAAGCCAACAAAAGAACTACTAATTTTAGTGAAATATGGGGTAGCAGGAACCACCCTAAATTTTGTCGAAACACATTCGGTTTGTGGATTAAAGGATAAAAAAATAGAGAGACTCCTTTTTGGAAATCTCCCTTTTTATAAAAACAAATATTGGTCTTATATTAAGAATCAGAGGTTTTAATATGGTAATAGTCAGTCTTAACTTGTTCGAGCTTCCAATTAGTATTTGATATGTAAAGAACATTATTTTGTTCAGTTACAACAAGTCCATTTAATTTTAATCTTTTTCCTTCTAAATCTTTTATTATTATTGATTCATATTTTATTTCACTTAATGGAGTATAGGTCCTTACTAATTTTGCTGCATATATTGATACTCTTGGGGTCATTACGTAAATTCCCAGCAATAGTATTAATAAAATGATTACCCCTCCCTTATGTGATTTAGGATCAGGGTCTGAAATTAAAATACTAAATTCAGAAATGATTTTTCTAATTAAACTTTTCTTTGCTTTTTGCTCTGGTGTATTCCGTTGATTCTGAAATTTATTTTTCATAAGAACTGATATTATAAAACTGATAGCTGCTGGAATGATCAACAAAATAAAATACTTAATTATAATTGGCAAATCTTTAAAAAAGGCTTCTGCCGAAGTAAAACTAACTGGTAATGCTATTAAAAAAAATGGGTAAGGAAAAATGAAAATGAAATTAAAATACTTCTTATAAGGCAGCAATCCAAAAGAGAAAAACATCATGAGCCCAAAAATTATAGTTAATTCATCAGGGAGAAAAACTTTATGATTTAGAAAGGGAACAAAAATTATAGAGAAAATTACAATCCCAAATAGTCCGCCACTTAAGGTTCTAAAAGGAGACTGACTTCCTTTTATAATACATAATGATATAAATCCTAGAAATGCGGGAAGAATCCAAATTAGAAGCAATGACAAAAAATTATTTAGATTTACTTCCTGGGAGAAGAAATAGGTTATTACTAGATGAAGCCCAGCAAAGGATATAAGAGCAATTATCTTTAAAGCTTTATCTCCATCAAATAATAATTTCAAAATATACATTATTAATGATACAGATAACCAAATCATTAAATATGTAAAAGTTATTGTATCCAAATGGAAAGGAACAAACCTTCTAAATATTTCAAAATTAGAATAAGAGTTTTGAAGCGATCCACCGAAGTAATATCCAAATAAAAAAGAATAAGTTATTAGAAATGACAGTGCAGAAAAAACACCAATTACTATTGTAGTTATAGCTATTTTTCGATAAATTTCGTTACTGAACACTAATCCAAGTTCTATCATTACCTGCTTAACACTATTCATTTTAGATTCCTCCCTTCTTCCAATTTATACCCAAGTAAGCTAGAGGTATTCACTTTTACTGATTCGTATAGCCTAAAGGGATTAAACTAAACGGTGGTCATTTTTAATATATTTATCTCTAGTATTTCAAGAAAAAAGACAGAGAAATTTCTCTGCCTTAAGTGGAAATACAATAATTATTAATCTACCTTTAATTCCCCTTTTAAGGTACCGCTGTACTGATAATCTTCACCAATCTTAACCCGAATAGTTTCTTCCCCGGTAAACGGATCTTCCTCATCAACCGTAACAAGAACAGGGACGGATTTTTCGGATTGCTTTAATTTAGCTGTTCCAGTAAAGCTTGCCCAGCCTTTATAGGTCTGCAGGAATCCGAGTTCATCAAGTTTAACATGGACATTGTTCTCTTTATCGATAATTTGAAGCTTTGCTTTTGATTGTGTTCCATCGGCGTTTTGCTCCACCATGATATTGATCTTAGGCCCTTTAGCTTTGTCATTGACGAGCTGGCCCTTTGCGGAAACTTTATGAGCTTCATTAAGGCTCATTGGACGGCTTGGCATATCATAGCTGCGCTTAAGGGCTTTTCCTGCCTGCACACCCGTTGTTTCGCCGTTCTTTATGGCAAATTGCCCATCGATAATGACATGCTCAATACCTTCTGCATACTGTTTAGGATTATCAAAAGTGGCTTTATCTGTTACTGTATCCGCATCAAATACAGTAATATCAGCTTTCATGCCTTCAGCAATAAATCCTCGGTCAACCATTCCTATGATATTGGCAGGAAGGCCTGTCATTTTTTGAACAGCTTCTTCAAGAGAAAGTAATCCATCTTCCCTAACAAGCTTTCCTAGAACCCTAGGCTGCGTTCCATACCTTCTAGGATGAGTGCTGCTTGAAACAGTCGCTCCTCCATCAGAAGCAATGGCAGTCGTAGGGTTTTTAAGTATCCGCTCGAAATCCTTCTGATCGCCAAAGAAATAGATAGTTCTTATGTTTCCTTCATCTTCAAGGATCTGCATAGTCGCTTCTCCAGGTGAGACACCTTGTTCCTCAGCTATATCGCCTAAAGTTGTTTGCTTTGTCGGAAAGTAGACGTCATAAGCATCTCTTACCCTGCTCGCAATCGTGTCATGAATTTCCCCTTCAATTTGTGTGCGCATGGCAGGATCCGCAAAGCGTTTGAGCATCTCCTCCCGGCCGCCATCCTGTATCCACTGTGGAACAATTGCCGTTAAGCCTGTTTGGCTTGCTAAATAAGGATATTGATCTGCTGCGGCAAAGGTTCCCCGCTTATTGGCATCCTGAATCATTTTAATCGTTTCTGCAGATTTCCCCCAGTTGCTCGGGCCCATTACCTTCATATGGGTAATAACCGGGACGATTCCTGCAATTTCTCCTATTTCTATTGTTTCTGCCGTGGCCTCGAGAACGTGATAATTCTCATTTCTGATGTGATTGGGAAAATTGGTTCTCCACTCTTTGGCAACACTGACAACATTAATGACTTCCTGTATTTTTGCATAATTTCCTGGAGCGTAGAATAAGCCTGCAGATACTCCCCAGGCACCTTTTTGGAGGGCTGTTTCGATCAGTGACTGCATATCCGATATTTCTTCAGGAGTAGCACGGCGATCGTCATACCCTACTACCTCTTCCCAAACTGAATTAAATCCGATATAACTTCCCACATTGATGGCCAGACCCTTTTCCTCCAGCTCGGACAAATAGGAAAGATCAACAGGACCTCCTCCATCCGGGCTTATCATTTCAGTCGTCACCCCTTGGGTTAATGAACTTTCTGCTGTTGTAAGCACGTCAGTATCGGCATGGCTGTGCATATCAATAAAACCTGGAGAAACAATTTTGCCCGATAAATTGATTTCACTTTTTCCACTTGCTCCATCCAAGTCTCCAATGGATTGAATATATCCATTTGATATTCCAATATCGGCCATATAGCGCTTTGAGCCCGTCCCATCAATAATCGTGCCATCTTTAAGGATCAAATCATATTCCTGTTTGGTTTTCTCCTTTGATTGGCCGGTTTGAGGGTATCCTACAAAAAAAATCCCCACAAGCAAGGTAACAGATAGTGTTAGCGACAGAAAACTTTTGCTTTTCACCTTTAAGCCTCCCTTATTTTTCATTCTAAACCAAATGACCCTTTTCGCCTCCCTTTATCTCCAATTTTTAACAAACTAACATTATCATATTTTACTAACTCTTCTAATATTTCAGATAATAAATGATAATAATAGACTAAGGCTAAAATTTCGTACTCCTAACATTTTCCTAATAGGCTAGTTAATAAGTCCAGGTTGCTTACGGAAGAAAGGGACAGGTCTCTGTCCCTTTCTATTCATCAGGATTCTTTTCAAAATGAAAACCTGCCTCCTTGGCAGGAAATAGGGTTATTAAATTCATTCAAGCGCGATTGAGGACACGGTACCTGTCCCCTTGTCCCATCATTTGAATGTTTATAGATTAAATTGGAGAATAAAGAGTGGGTGGTGAATTGGTAGTTTCAGAGCAAAAAGGAGGTTCTACGGTCCTTTATAGGTATTCTTTAATGGGGTTCAATTTTTTTAGTGACAAATTTAAAATTAGGGGAACAGAATAACCGTCCCCATGTTTTTCTAAGCACCTGATTTTCATTTGAAACGAATCCCTAAGGTAAACCAGCCAGTCTATCAACACCAAACTAATACTTCACCGTATGCGGGGTCAGGCACCTGATTCTGATTCCTCCTATTTACGAGGACGGCATTCCCTAAAGTTTTCTAAAAGGCATTTTTTTGGGATCAAAATATATTATAGGTTTATTTTTACTGTTTGTTACCAGAAAAACTAACCCTCTATGTTCAGCCGGGATAATGGACTTTTCTTTGGTTTCTTTATCCACACTCCAACGTAAAATCCAATTTACTGGAACATTAAATCCATATACCGTTACTCCAAAAGTTATCTTAAATGCTTGGGAAAAATTTGGGTCTGCCCCACTATTACATGCAACCAGATCAATACGGGAGTTTGCAAGCAGCTTTGCTTTGATCTTTTTAACTTTATCTAAATTATCTTTCTTATTAAGAACATCTATATTTAAGTAACTTTTACTTCCCTCAAACTCCGTTCCCGAAAATCCAATTCCACCTTTGGTTCCATGGGCAATAATCATCAGCCGCTGGATATTCCCTTTAAAATTAGCTAGTTTTTCAAAGAATTCCTTTTCACTTGCTACTTTAAGAATATTTTCTTCATTCCCCCCTGTTGCTCTAAGCGCTGTTTGCAGGAAATCAATTGAACTTGGCATCCAAAGGTGCAGACCTGCATTAGCAGCAGCTATTTCATCTGAATCACTTTGATATATATTAGGATAACCATCAGCAACTACTACCACAAAATAACCAGAAGAAGCTGCTCGTTCCTTAGCTTTCTTAGGGTCTTTTCCGGAAGAAAGGCCGGGTATTATTAACTCATTCGGTAATTTAGCTGCTTTATCCCCATACTTCAAAGACTCTTTTCCATAATCTTCAAAATCCCTATTTTCATCCATCGGGCTCATTGTATCAGTCCCTCTGTTCCTCCCTCTTTTGAACAGGAATGATCTAAAACTTGTTTCAATATTTGATCAGCTGGACAGCTAAAAATAGAACGGAAAGCTTCAACCTTTTCAAAATCTCCTGATTCAATCAATTTTAGAGCCAATTCAGTTTTTTTATTAGCTAATTGTTTTTCCAACAGCACTTCTTGCTGAGTACCCAGAGCATAATTATCAAGTGCAATTCCATGACCAAGCAAGGAATCGATGATAATCCCGTCAGTGCGCAGAGTATGGATGTCTAAATTAATTACTATCCCGTCTACAGGGATATTTCCATCCGGATAAAAGGGATGTGGTGCCTCTGGATCGGATCTACGTATTACTCGCCAGTAACTGCGTCCATTAAGATCCTGGACTTCTTCGATAAATTGTTTAGGATTTCCTTGAAAGTCAGCAATACTGTTAATTTCTTTCCAAAGTAAATCCTTTACATAGTCTCTAGGATCCGAATTTGCCCCGATGGGTGTATGTCCTTTCCATGAATCGTTTAAATATTTATCCAGCAACTGGTCAAGTTCGGAGAGAGAATATTCTTCATATACAAATCTGTCGTTAACAAAGGCTATTGAGACATCAATCAAAGATAAATATGTTTTAAATTCTTGATTTAATTCTCTGCAAACCAAGTTTAAGACACGGCTTAAATTTACATTCTTTACCGTGCGTTCGGTAATAGATTCAAATTCGGCAGCCTCGGTTGTCTCAATTTCCGTGCTGATAGTGGTATCACGCTTGGAAGAAGCTTTGGAAGCATGATGTGTTGCAACTTTTGAAACCATTTTCGCTAAGGTCTCATGAACCGATTCGGACGTACCTCCTCCTCCTCCACCTCCTCCAATTTTAAATAAGCCCAAGTTTAGCCCCGCTTCCCCATCAGCTTTCCAATTGTTAGTATCTTTCTGAGAGTTACGGTCACTTTTCTCTGATTCAAGACTTGTTTGAAAATCATCTGCCGCTTCTTTGGTAAATGAGTCAAAGATTGATGAAGCTTCCTTTTGACGTTGTTCAGTTCGACGCCAGCTCCGGATGTACAAAGTAGTCTCTTCTCCTGGCCAAAGACTGAAAGTTTGAACAGTTTTTCCTGCTCCGTAATCACCAAAATAAGAAGATAGACGATAATGTTCAACAATTACAAACCTTGGATTAGCCAAGTCTTTTGACTTTGGAGCTGGAACGTAAAGATGATGAATGTTATCCCCAAATGATTTATAAATAACAAGTGTTCGATCTTCCATAACCTCAGCCTGAATTTCACTAAAAGGTATTTCATAGTTTCGGAAGCGTAAAAAACCATCTCCATCATTATTTATTATAGCTGGGGATTTATCTCCCGCTGCCGCTGGAGCACGAACATGAACCTGGTTAGGAACAGGGTCAGGAGCAGCCGGAGCTTTCACGCGAACTTTCGTTGGTGCATTTGGGATTTCTACTGTAAATTGACCTGGTAATCGATTGATTTCATAAGCTGATTCTTTCCATGGTAAACCATCGGCTTCTATTTCCAGAAAAGCGTGTCCTTTATATGAACCCGGTAAAGAAACCTCGTACCTGAGACGCGGGATATCTTCATCCGTCACTTCCTCAAAACGCACCAAAGTTTTTGAAGACTCACCTCGTTCAATTAGAGAATTCCAATTAGGATTAGACATACAATACATACACTCCTTTCAAAGTATTGATTGGATCAGTTTTAGACCTTTTTTTAAATTCCTCTGCATAATCAGAAACTGGCTCTGCTTTAATAAAGCAGAATTAAATTAAATTATTTCAACTCTTGCGTATTTAAAGCTTGTTAACACCTCTAAAGGATGTGATTAAAACTTTTTTTCTTAGTCTTCTACTAAAAACAAGAGGTATTCAAAAAAATCTAGGAAATTAATACGGAAATGACGCGCCCTGCAGCTATAAATTAGCAAGACTCCATTTCAAACAACTTTATCTTGTAATTATTTATGCATACTAAGGTAGACACAGCTTTTCACTTTAACACTTTATTGAAAAATAGAATTAGATACCTCTATTTTACTGATTTTACTTATTTCACACTTTAATGCTTCACAGTTTTCAGGGTCAGGCCCCCTGTTAATGGATTCCTTCAAAGTATAAAAAATAACCTTGCTGCCAGAAAGCCAGCAAGGTTTGGTTGATTCACACTTTAACACTTCACCGTATCTGGAGTCAGGCCCCCTTCTTCAATTTAACAACCGCACGACTTCCTAATGATCAAAGAGGGAGGAAGTTCGATATGCTTTATATAATCCGGATTGTTAATTTTGCTTAATAGGACATCAAATGACGTTCTGCCAATTGTATTTGGCGGTAAAACAATATTAGTTACAGGCGGATCGATAATAGTAGCCGAAGCAAAATCCCCAAATCCAATCAATGCAATGTCCTCTGGAATTTTCAAGGAAAGTTCTTTGATTTTAGAAATTGCCCCGATTGTCATAAGGTCATTCTGAACAAATAAAGCTGATATATCACTCTCTCTGTCCAATAAATACTTAACAGCGCTTGCTCCCCCATTTACTGTTGCATATCCTACTTCTAAATAACTTTCGTTAAATGGTAAACTATATTGTTTTAATGCATCTTTATATCCTTTTATTCGATCTAAAGTTGTTGATACATTTGGTACAGCATATATAATACCTATTTTCTTATGACCATGTTTTAGCAGATGCATTGTAGCATCAAACCCTGTTTGATAATTGTCTCCTGTTACTCTTGAAACATCATTGATTTTTGGATCATAACGATTAACCAGTACAATTGGGAAGTTATCCTTCGTAAACCTATCCAGGTACCCAATATCACTAGATGTAGGAGATAGAATTATTCCATCAACCATCTTCGAATGCAGGAGATTAATTGTTTGTTCTTCATAATCCTTATCTTCATTTGTATTAATTAGTAATAAATTGTACCCCATCTCTCTCGCTCGTTCTTCAATCCCATAGACCATCTCGGTTACAAAAGAATCTGGAAAGCTGGAGACGATTAACCCAGCCGTCATTGTTGTTTGCTGTCTAAGGTTCTTAGCTGTTGAATTAGGAATGTAATTATATTTTCGGATTAACTCCATAATTTTGTTATGTTTCTCATCAGAAATTTTCTTTGTACCGTTTATCACATGTGAAACAGTAGCTATAGAAACATTTGCTTCTCTAGCAATGTCTTTCATGGTTATTTTCATTAATTCTCCCCCATAAGTTAAACCTTTTACTTGGCTCCTCTTATGGTATTGTATCTGTTTGGATTTTATTAAGCAATCTCGATATTTCTGGAATAACTCTTTGTTCCTAACATTGATGGGATACCTTACTCGTACACCTGTATACTCTCTTTGAGGTGCCGCATTTCTTTAATTAGATTATTATTTGGTATTAAGCAGGTGCTTAGCGGTTTTTATAATATTTTCTTTTGTAATTCCATTTAGTTCCAATAGTTTTTCATAAGGTGCAGATTGCCCGAACTGGTCTTGAACTCCAATTCTCCTTACCTTACCTCTGCCTTCTTCAGCTGCTATCTCGCACACTGCACTTCCAAGACCGTTTATAATATTATGATCTTCGATAGTTATTAAGCTCCCCAAGTCTAAACATTCAAGAACAGCCTCTCGATCTATAGGCTTAATAGTATGCATATCTACCAGTTTTACAGATATCCCCTCTTTCTCAAGTTCCTTGGCAGCCTCTAATGCCAAGTGTACAGTATCACCATTCGCTATTATTGCAATATCATTTCCATCTTTTAATTCTTTTGCCTTACCGATTGTAAATTCTTCATTCTCATCATATAAGACTGGTACCGTATCTCTTGTAAAACGAAGATATACAGGCCCATAAATAAGGGCAGCTTGTTCAACTAATTTTCTAGTAGAATAGTAATCAGCACCCATGATAACTGTCATATTGGGAAAACTCCTTAACACTCCCATATCTTCAATTGCTTGGTGACTTCCGCCATCATTAGCTGGAGTCAGCCCGCCATGGGAGCATGCAATCTTAACATTCAAATTAGGATAACAAACCTCTTGCCTTATTTGTTCAGCCATTCGTAAGGACCCGAACACAGCATAAGTACTGATAAACGGAATTTTCCCAGTTGTTGCAAGCCCCGCGGCTAAACCTGCAGCGTTTTGCTCAGCAATGCCAACATTAATATGCTGCTCAGGCAATTCCTTTAAAAATTTACTCGTTTTGCAGGACTTTGCAATATCGATATCAACAACATAAATATCTTTGTTTTCTTTACCTAATTTTAAAATTTCATCACCAAAGGCTTCTCTAGTAGCTTTTTTTAAAGTTAAAGTTTTTTCTAATAGACTCATTATTTTAAACCTCCTGTGATTTCTTCTATTGCTTGCTTATATTCTTCATCATTAGGAGCAACCCCGTGCCACTCGGCAACATCCTCCATATAGGAAACTCCTTTGCCTTTAACAGTGTCGAGTACAATACATTTCGGCTTTCCATTCTTCTGCGACTTCATTTCATCAAGCGCATCAACAATCTTTTCAATTGAGTGTCCATCAATCCGTTTTGTTTCAAACCCAAATGCTTCAAATTTTTTCTCAAGATCTTGCAAAGGCATAACTTCTTCACAAAATCCATCTATTTGAAGTCTGTTATTATCTACAAAAACAAACAGATTATCTAATTGATACTTAGCGGCTGTTTGAGCTGCTTCCCAAATCTGCCCCTCTTGACACTCGCCGTCACCAACTAAAGAAAAAACGCGGTAGTCTTTTTTATCTCTTTTCCCGGCTATAGCCATACCCACTCCACAAGAAAGACCCTGACCCAATGAACCTGTAGAGATATCAATGCCAGGACACTTCTTCATATCCGGATGGCCTTGAAAAGGAGAACCATATTCTCTTAAGGTGTAGATCGTTTCATATGGTACATATCCTCGTAAGGCCAGTGCTGAATATTGAATCGGACAAACATGTCCTTTTGAAAGAACAAATCGATCACGTTCTTCCCATGTTGGATTAGTAGGATCCACATTCATCTCTTTAAAGTATAGAACTGCTATAAGGTCAGCAGCAGAAAGCGAGCCGCCCGGATGGCCAGACTGCGCCTTATGAATCATAGTAATAGCCGTCTTCCTTAGCTCAATCGCTTTTTCCTTCAATTCTTCAATACTTATTTCTTTCATCTCTGTCACCTCATTGTATTTTATTAAGTTAATCGTTTTACCTATTTGAAAAAATGTTAATATGACAACAACGTGAATGTCAACTATTAGTTTTTATTTCTCCATATTAAAAAGGAATTGAAAAGCTGATAAATCAATGTTTATTACAATGTTTATATAACTCATTATTCTGACTAGAAAAAATATTTAAAATAAAATATTGACATTTAAGCGCTTACAACATAAAATTACCCTTAATTAAGGTAAATCGTTTAACTGATATTTTTACCTTATCAATGTTTGAATTTAGGCATTTTACTAGTTATAGATACAGACTAAAATCCTAAAGACCAAAAAACATTAAAAACAAGGGGGTTATATCAATTATGGTAACAGGAAGCTTACTACTCATTATTTTCATTCTTTCTCTTCTTGCTCTTTTCTTACTAATCCTTGGGTTTAAATGGGATGCTTATCTTGCTCTCTTAGTAGTGGCAGTAGGAACAGGGATAGCTGTCGGTATTCCACTTGCAGAGGTTCCTCAAATTATTACAACAGGATTCGGCAACACCTTAGCAGGGGTCGGTATATTAATTGGACTAGGTATCATGCTAGGTCAATTAATGGAAGTATCAGGAGCTATTCATAAAATTGCTCATACATTATTAAGAATAGCCGGTCCAAAAAACTCTTCATTAGCGGTCGCTACTACCGGCCTTATAGTAGGAATTCCTTTATTTTTTGATGCTGCTTTTGTCATTTTAAATGGGCTAATAAAAAACCTATCTGTTAAAGCAAAAGTTTCTTATACAACACTTGTACTGGCCCTGGCAGTTGGTTTAATTACGGCCTACTGCTTAATCATCCCAACTCCAGCACCATTGGCTGTTGCCGACAGTATTGGCGTGGATTTAGGATATTTCTTTATATATGGATTAATTGTTGGGATTACAGGGGTGTTTTTTGGCGGGTACATCTACGGTCTTTGGCTTAATCGAAAAGGGGATGCAAACCGGGTAATTGAAGAGACACTTAGCAGATTGGCTGCTGCCCAAGAATTGGATTCACACGAAGAGCATTTCACAAAGGAAGTTTCAGCATTTATTTCTTTTGGTGTGCTAGCTCTCCCAATTTTGTTAATCGTTTTAAATACAATCTTTAGCCTAGTTTCACCAGGCACAGCCATTACTTCTTTCTTCAGTTTCGCGGGTGAAAAGAATATGGCTTTGTTAATCAGTGTTATTTTTGCAGCTATAGTATTAAAGCCATATTTGAAGGTTCCCGCTCAAGAAGCATATTTTGAGGCCTTTAAATCGTCCGGTCTCATTATGTTAATTACAGGAGCCGGCGGAGCCTTTGGCGGTGTGATAAAGGGTTCTGGTATTGGTGATTACTTGGTAGATCTAATGCAAGGATGGGATATGCCAATATTTATACTTGCATTTATATTTGCCCAAATCTTACGTGTAGCTTTAGGTTCTTCTACAGTTTCACTTATCACAACTTCCTCCATACTGGGTCCTATGATCTTAGATTTGGGAGTTTCTCCTATTTTACTGGCACTTGCCATTTGTGCAGGAGGTATAGGTTTATCTATGCCAAATGATTCTGGCTTCTGGGTTGTTAGCCGATTTAGCGGAATGACAGTCACTCAAACCCTCAAAACCTGGTCAATCGGAGGATTTATCGCCGGTGTTAGCGCGTTGGTAATGGTATACATATTAAGTTTGGGTTCTGGGTTCTTACCTGGCCTATAATACCTATTCAGCAACCGCTATTTACAGCAAAACAAATTTATTAATTTCTTGAGAAGCGCTAATTTATATGACTACGAATAGTTGCTTTAGCATATTCTGTGTTTTTAACAAGAGAAAGGCGTGAATATAATCATGAATATTGGTTTTATTGGACTTGGAATTATGGGGAAGCCTATGGCTATTAATCTAATGAAAGATAATTATAAATTGAGTGTGTATGATATTAATACTGTTGCAGTTGAAGAGCTGGAAAGCAAAGGAGCTTTTGGTGCATCTTCTCCTAAAGAGGTTGCCGAAAGAAGTAATATCGTCATCACAATGCTCCCTAATTCTCATCATGTTGAAAGTGTCGTCTTTGGGGAAAATAGTGTAATAGAAGGTGCAAAAGAAGATACGATTATCGTGGATATGAGCTCCATTACACCTGCAGCCTCAAAAAATATTGCTAATAAACTAGCCGGATCGGGAATTCACTTTATTGATGCTCCTGTTAGTGGCGGTGAATTAAGGGCAATTGATGGAACTCTTTCTATAATGGCAGGTGGTAAAGAAGAAATATTTGATCAGGTTAAACCAATTTTAAGCTGTATGGGTCAAGATATTGTCCTTGTTGGGGACAATGGATGTGGTGTTACAGCCAAATTAGCAAATCAAGTTATGGTTAATGTAAATATAGCCACAATGGCTGAAGCTTTAATGTTAGCTGCCAAAGCCGGTATTGATATCGAAAAAATGTATCAAGCCATCCGAGGCGGTTTTGCCGGCAGTGCAGTATTAGATGCTAAACTGCCTACTATCTTGAACAGAGATTTTACAGGCGGAGGAAGAGTCGACATTAACTTAAAGGATTTAACTAATGTCGTCAATACAGCCCATGAACTTGGGTCACCTATCCCCCTAACCAGTCAAGTACTCGAAATGTTCCATTCATTAAAGGTAGATGGCAAAGAAAAAATTGATCATAGCGGATTGGTTCAATACTACGAGAAACTTGCTAATTTTGAAGTAAAAAGGAAAAAAGAACATGAACCAAATATCTTATAAAGATGTTATCGATAAATACCCCGCATTAAATCAAAATAAGTTAACAGATTTATGGTCATCTGCCCGTTCAGATTTTAATGTTAAAATAATCGTTTTGGACGATGATCCAACCGGAATTCAAACAGTACACAGTATACCCGTATACACGGATTGGGAAGAAGAAACAGTCGAAATGGCATTTAAGGATGAATCTCAACTCGTTTTTATATTAACCAATTCGAGATCTTTTACTGAAGCGAAGGCAGAACAAGTTTATCGCCTTATTGCAAAAAGAATATCATATGCCTCTGAGAAATATAATATCCCTTATTTATTAATCAGCCGCAGTGATTCAACACTTAGAGGCCACTATCCATTAGAAACTGATGTGCTGCGTCAAACGATTGAAGAGATAGAAGGCAACCACGTGGATGGCGAGGTAATCATCCCCTTCTTTGAAGAAGGAGGAAGACTCACCGTTCATAATACGCATTTTGTACAGCAAGCCAATTCACTCGTTCCAGCTGGTGAAACAGAGTTCGCAAAAGATCGCAGTTTTGGTTTTAAATCCAGCCATTTAGGCGAATGGATCGAGGAAAAAACAAAAGGATTATATAAAGCAGAAGATGTCTTATATATATCTCTTAAATCTATTCGCAAGTTAGAAATAGATCAAATTACGGAGCAGCTTATGACAGTCTCCCAATTCAGAAAAATTGTGGTTAACGCGCTCAATGAGGATGATATTACAGTTTTTACAATTGCATTAATTAAGTCCATTCAAAGAGGCCAGCGTTTTTTGTTCCGGACAGCAGCAACTTTTACAAAAGTGATCGGTGACATATCTTCTCGTCCTTTACTAAGCAAAGAGGAGCTAATTAAGGATTCAATTAATCATAATGGCGGATTAGTTGTTATAGGATCCCATGTAAAAAAAACCTCAGATCAATTGAATATACTAAAATCAGTATCACATCTATATTTTATAGAATTTGACTGCCATCTCGTATTTAATAAAAAACTTTTTAAAAAAGAGATAGACCGAGTACGTATCCTGGCAGAAGAAAAAGTCTCACAAGGAATAACAACAGTCATTTATACAAAAAGAGAGCGGATTGATTTAGGAAATAACATGCAAGAAGAAGAACTACAGCTATCGGTAGAAATCTCCAATGCTGTAACTCGTCTTGTTAATAATTTTACAGTTAAACCCAAGTTCCTTATTGCAAAAGGCGGAATTACATCTAGTGATATAGGAACAAAGGGATTAGGCGTGAAACGCGCAACAGTTGCAGGCCAAATTGCACCCGGAGTACCTGTTTGGAAAACAGGGTCTGAAAGTAAATTCCCTTTTATTCCTTATATTATCTTCCCTGGGAATGTAGGGACAGAGAATACATTAAAAGATGTTGTATTAAATCTAGACGCATGAGCGGTACACAATATCATCAAAGTTTATAAATAATTACAAATAGAACCTATCCATCAGGCTAGGTTCTATTTGTATATTTCTAATTAATGAATCAAATATGGAAATGGAAGTCCGTAAAAATTCACATCGCTCTAGACTATTCTGAGTAATCTTTCAAAGCATTTATTAGTGAAAATATAGGTTTAGATTAATTGCTTAATAAAAGAATTCTTGCTATGAAGTGTAACTAATAAACCAATAGAAACTAACTGCATTAAATTGTTAGTCCTGTTAGCCCATTCATATAACAACAGGGTTAAGTTCTCTTTGTGAAATACATACTGCTTCTAAAAACTTAAACCACTCTCACCCTTCATCATTCGTCAGTATCCTACTTAAAAACTAGCTCAGAAACAAAAGGCAAGCTATAATGTTTTACCGTATGCGGGCTCTGCCCCCGAACCTCTAAAGGATTTTCGATCTAAGTGATTTCAACAGTCCCATTGCACCTTTGTATTACGCATACAAAAATTGTATACATCTACATTCCGTTTGAAAGCGCTTGCGAACGGGCTGATATGGAAGTACAGTGAAGGTAAATGTTCAACATCTGCGTCAAGGGGGTTAAGTGATGAATACGAAGATGAAGAAGTCTTCAAAAGGGTGGGAGTTTTTCCAGGGGCTTGGAAAGACATTTATGCTTCCTGTTGCACTCTTAGCATTTATGGGTTTGCTTTTAGGTATCGGCAGTTCGTTTACCAGCCCTGCAACCATCGAAAATTTACCGTTTCTAGATCATAACGTGATTCAGATTATCTTACGTTTTATGTCAATGGTTGGCGGTTTTGCTTTTACCTATTTGCCGCTTTTATTTGCTGTAGCGATTCCACTTGGACTAGTCCGTTATGAAAAAGGGGTCGCTGCTTTTGCAGGTCTTATTGGTTATATCATGATGCATTTATCAATTAATTTTTATTTAACAGAAACCGATCAGCTTGCGGCTGCCGATGTGATGAGACAAGAAGGACAAGGGATGGTCCTTGGTATTCAGAGCCTCGAGATGGGTGTTTTAGGCGGGATTATCGCGGGTATTCTTGTTTATTTGCTGCATCAGCGCTTCCATACGATTAAGCTGCCAAACGCCTTTGCTTTCTTTGGTGGCGTTAGATTCGTTCCCATCATTACTTCTATTGTCATGTCAGTCGCAGGTATCCTGATTCCAATGATTTGGCCATTGTTTACCATGATTATAAATGGAATAGGATCGATGATAAGCAATGCTGGTGCGTTTGGTCCGTTTCTATTTGGTGCCGGTGAACGATTGCTTCTTCCGTTTGGCTTACATCATATTTTAGTGGCCATGATTCGCTTTACAGAAGCCGGGGGAACTATGGTGGTAAACGGTGAGACTGTTTCAGGCGCGCTCAATATTTTCTATGCCCAGCTGCAAAGCGGGGAACCTATTAGTGCTTCAGCAACAGCCTTCCTATCACAAGGGAAAATGCCGACTTTTATGTTTGGTCTGCCAGCGGTTGCTTTAGCCATGTACCACACAGCAAAACCTGAGAACCGCAAAAAGATTAAGGGACTTCTAATCTCAGGAGTCATCGCTACTTTTGTAACAGGGATTACAGAGCCGATCGAGTTTCTATTCTTGTTCCTCGCACCAGCTTTATATGGAATCCATGTGGTGTTAACTGGTCTTGGATTTATGGTGATGGCCCTTCTAAATGTGAAAATCGGAAATACCGATGGCGGGATTTTGGACTTCTTTATTTTTGGAATCCTGCAGGGAACTGAATCAAAATGGTATTTGGTTTTAGCAGTGGGGTTGATCTGGTTTGCGATTTATTATTCTGTTTTCCGGTATGCAATTATTAAATTTAATCTAAAGACTCCGGGCAGGGAAGATCAAACGGAAACGGGAGAATCGGCTGCACCAGAAAGTAAGGATCGGAAAACAAGTAATCAGGCAAGAGAATTGTTAAATGCGTTAGGCGGAGCAGAAAATATAGTCTCGCTTGATAACTGTATTACTAGATTACGATTAGTGGTTGATGATATGAAAAAAATCAATGAACCGGCATTGAAGAAAAATGGCGCCCTTGGCGTGATTAAACTGGATGCCCATAATGTTCAAGTGGTCATTGGCCCGCAAGTAAACCATGTTCGAGTTGAAATGGATAAGCTTATAGACATTAATGAAGTGAAGAGTGGATGAGAATCTCTCATCCTTTTTTCATCTTACGCGGAGCTTTGGGAACAACTAGAGAAAAGAGGGATATAATGAAACGTCATTTTGATCAAACTGTCAATCGAATCGGGACATATTGTACCCAATGGGATTATATGAAGGATCGATTTGGATCAGATGATTTACTGCCTTTCAGCATCTCAGATATGGACTTTCGCAGCCCTCCAGAAATGATTGAGGCGATCCACAAACGCACCGATCATGGGATATTTGGTTATACGAGATGGAACCATGATGATTATAAATCTTCGATTACCGGTTGGTATAAAAGGAGGTTCGATATCGAAATATCAATAGATTGGGTAATCTATAGCCCGAGTGTCATTTATTCGATTGCAAGACTGATCGAAATTTTATCATCTGAAAGCGATCACGTGATTATGCAGGTGCCTGCCTACGATGCTTTTTTTCATGTTATTAACGAATCGAAACGCGAGCTAATTCCTAACCCGCTTTTGTATCAAAATGGAAGATATGAAATTGATTATGATGATTTGGAAAAAAAGCTGCTGCATCCAAAAGCAAAGGTCTTATTGCTTTGCAATCCTCACAACCCGACGGGAAGGGTATGGACAGAGCAGGAGCTAAAAAGAATCGCCGAACTTTGTGCCAAGTACCAGGTAAAGATCATTTCGGATGATATTCATATGGATATTACATACCAGGACAGCCGGTTTATTCCTATTACCAGCGTGGCAGATGATCTGCAAAACATTTATATCTGTACGTCTGCCAGTAAAACCTTTAATACACCCGGATTGGGCGGGTCCTATCTATTGATTCCGAACGAAGAGACGAGAGAAAGCTTTATGAAGCTATTAAAATATAGGGATGGCGTTTCGAGTGCCCCTATTTTTGGAGAAATTTCCGTTATCGAAGGGTATCGTCATGGTGATCAGTGGGTTGATGAGCTATGTTCCTATCTGTATAATAATATGAAATTGATAAAGGAATTCATCGATCAAGAACTGCCATCCATTCAGTTTCATATCCCTGAATCTACGTATTTAGCATGGATGGACTGCACCGAACTTGGGAAGACCAATCAAGAGCTCCAGCAGGCCCTCGTTGAAGTGGGGAAGGTCGGAATCATGTCTGGTGCAGTCTATGGTGAGGACAGAGGAATCTTTTTACGAATGAATGCTGGCTGTCCGCAATCAAAAATTATAGAAGGTTTAGAGAGACTTAAACGCTCGGTTCTATCTCTTACACCGTAACTGATTAGGACCCTTGATCCATGGGTTATGAAAAGGTGATTATATGCAATCTTTTATGAAACGGCTGATCCAGCACCGGAATCAATTAAGTCAGCTGGAAAAGCAGGTACTGGATTATATCATCCGCTACCCGAAGAAGCTTGTTCATTTAAAACTCGAAGAAGCAGCAAAGGAAATGTATGTTTCGACTGCTACCATCAGCCGAACCTGTAAAAGACTTGGCTTTCAAGGCTTCCAGGATTTTAAACTCCAGCTGCATTTAAACATTAGGGATGATGCTCAAGGTGTAAGCCAGGGTATGTCAGAATCCTTATCTTTCCATGTTAAACGCTATGAAAAAGATATACAAGAAGTATTAAATAGAATCGATGAAGAGAAGCTTAATAAAGCCGCTTCGATGATGATGCAGGCAAGACATGTAGAATGGTTCGGTATGGGCCATTCCTATTCTGTTTGCTGGGATGCGTCCAAAAAACTGCTGATGTTAGGCAAGAGCAGCATGGCTCGAATGGATTGGGATGATTTACGAAGTGCCGCACTAAACTTAAGAACGGATGACCTTGCTATTTTTGTCTCCTATAGCGGAGAAACCTTAAATATTTTAGAATATGCGCATATCCTAAAAGAACGTGGAATCACGATTCTATCCATCGTCGGAACTCCATCAAATCGTTTAGTGGAACTATCGGATTTTGTTTTTTACACGCCCATTGAACACTGCTACCTTGATAATATTGATATGTGCTCCCGGGCACCCTTTCAACTTTTCCTGGATTTATTGCTGGTAGAATATCGGAACTTGATTAGCAGCCAAAGAAGTTATTATTCGAGCGATTGAAAACAGTAAAGTCTTCCTGCACTCCATGTGCAGGAAGTTCATTTACTGTGTTTCACCCTTTTGAATTTACTCCTGTCCATGCAGTGAATCATCCATCTATAATATGTCCTCGAAAAGGATTCCCAATCTATATGTCCAACTAGTCCTCCACCTCCAAGTTTCTTCTTAAATCCATCATATCAAAAAGAGCAGTAAAAAGGCGGAATCCTTCCTCAAAAGAAAACTGCACACCAGACTTGGTATGCAGTTTATTCTGATCTTCATTACTTGCGATAACTAATCTTTTTAATATTCTCTGCCCCTCGAAGCTCCACTAAATCACTTTTTTCAACAATGACTTCTTTCACTTCTGCACCGCTAAAGTCCACGATGATTGGCTCTTTCTTTGGCGTTACACGGACACTCACATTCTTAAGGCCATCACCCTGCAATACAGCAGAGTTCTTCAGCCAGATGCCATTTTTAATCTCAGCTGTTTCTTCTACATTAATAAAAGAAACCTTGTTCACTACCAATTTCTTCTTTTTGTCATCCGTAAGATTATATTCCTTTTCAAAATCCAGCTCTGTTACTGGAGGCAGGCTGTCAACGTCTATAATACGCCCTTCCACTGCCGGTTTGATTGTGCCCAGGCTGGATAGGTGATCCGCAAAGTTTTCCCAATCGGAAAGTCCAAGATCTGTTACTCTGCCCTCCTGGTAAGCTTTTGCAAAGACTGTATATCCATCTCCGCCTTTGGCTGTAAAAGCATTCGTAGCGATTGTGTAGGTTTGATTGTCCTGGATTTCAGTGTAGCTGCCCTGTTCATTTTGATATTCAATCGAAACAATCCGCTCACCGGCAGGTTTAGTGGAATCGAATTTTACTTTTGCACCGGACACGTGCAGGAAGCCGCCATTTTCTGCAGGATATTGTCCTACGCTGACTTCAAAGGCCTCTTTTAATTCAGCTCCCGTTACCTCCATAGTGGCTAATGTATTGCCAAATGGAAGAACAGTGATTACTTCGCCAACAGTGATAGGCCCTGCATCAATTCCTGCACGAATGCCGCCTCCATTTTGGAGCGCCATGATGACATTGCTGTTATACTGCTTTGCTTTTGCCAGCATGCCGTCTGTAATCAGGTTCCCTAGGGCTGTTTCATTTTTCCGTACACTTGGCTCTGTGCTGTCTCCGCTTGTCCGCGGATTCTCAAGGGCAGACAGCGTTTCTGCTCCGATTTCCGTGTTTTTTAATTCTTCTATCTGTGAGGAGTATGTTTCAAGCAGCACTGCTGCCTCAGGGTCCTCTGCTTTATCTGCTACTTTAATAAGCTGGCCTGTATGCCAAGTTACTGTTCCTGCCTCGTCAAATTGTACATCCAGCGTTCCGAGATAATTATTGTACTGGCCGGCTTGTACAATAACTGTAGGATCCTTTGCCGCTCCTGTTTCGTCAGCTGCCACAACTACTGGGGCATTTAATTGCGTATGGCTGTGTCCGCCAACAATCACATCAATTCCATCTACTTGAGCAGCCAGGTTTAAGTCATTATCCACATTCGGGTTATCATCATAGCCAATATGTGTGACAGCTACTATTTTGTTAATTCCCATGCCCTCGAAAGCTTTTACTGCTTTTTCTGCTTCTTCAAGGTAATTTTCAAATGTAACATTACCCGGACTGGAAATGCTGGCTGTTTCAGCTGTAGTCAAGCCAAAGAATCCTACTTTTTCTCCGTTAACTTCTTTGATGATGCCATTATATATTTTTCCATCAGCAGGTTCGCTCGATATAAGATCACTGAACAATCCCTGCAGGTTTGCATCCTCAGAAAAGTTTACGTTTGAGCTGACGAATGAGAATTGTGCACCTTTTACAAAGTCAGCCAGGGCTTTGTGACCTTCTGCACTTGCACCCAAATCGAATTCATGATTTCCAAAGGTCATAATATCATAGCCCATGAGATTCATAAATTTAAGGTCAGCCTGCCCAAGGAATTTATTAAAATATAAAGTTCCTGAAAAAACATCTCCTGCATCAACAAGCAGGGCATCCGGCTTTGCTTCTCTTACTTCCTTTACAGCCGTCACTTTTTTTGCGGCGCTGTCCATATTTGCATGTGAGTCATTGGTATGCATTAATGAAAGGGTGAAATCTGAAGCTGAAGTCTCATTTGCTGAAACCAGACCTGCCGGAACGGCTGTTGAGATGGTTAATGCTGCTGATAAGGCTACTGTAGATAATACTTTAATAGGTAATTTCATAAAAATGCTCCTTTCAATTTTTACTCAAAGGGATTGAAAGCCAGAGTTCTGCACTCCGGCTTCAATTGTTATGCCGCTCCTTCTTCCTCATAAGGAGACTCTATTTCCATTCCATCCGAATCTTTGAAAATGATATGTGACGCGTCCGCTTTTTTCCCAAGTGTCCATTTCTGCACATTTTCAGCGCCGCGGATTTCCACGACTTTGTCACTTTCGATCATGACTTCTTTAATCTCTGAGCCTGTCAGGTCAACAACTGCCCCTTTGTTGGCGGAGCTGATGACCACTTTTGTATGTTTCAGGCCTTCGCCTTTAACTGCAGCTGATTTCTTCAGCCATAGACCTTGCGAGAGGCTGGAGGAGCCGTCCATTACAACTAATGCATTATGTGGCCCTGCCACGAATTTCTTCGCATGGTGGTTTACCAGATTGAAAACATGATCATATTTAGGCTCTTCCGGTTTTGCTGCCGGCTTTAAGCTTGTCTGAATCAGGACCGGGTCATGGTCACTTGCACGGCCGTGCTCTTCCATGAAGCCTGAGTTGATATGAAGAATATCCACTTCTGTTTTCTTGGCCAGGTTGTTGGATACTAAAATGTGATCGAGCACCTGTGCATTTCCCTGGTACGTATAGGTGTATCGCTCTTCTGCCGGAACTTTTTCAATCATATTAGTCAGTTCTTCGCCCTTTAGTGCCTGTAAAGGATTGGAGAACTCAAAATCGTTAAAATCGCCAAGCAGGACTACATTTGCATCAGGGTCTTCCGCTTTTACATTCTTTACAAAACCATTCACAACATTAGCTATTTTCATGCGCTGGATTTCACTGCTTAAGACAGGAGGCTGCACTTTTCCGAATAACGGAAGATCTCCGCCTTTCGAGTTAAAATGGTTAGCAACAACAATGACGCTTTCGCCCTGGAATTCGAACTGTGCTGCCAATGCTTTGCGGCTATCTTCAAAGGCTTCATTTGTTGGATCAATACGCCCTGGGTTTAGCGTCAGTTTGCCGTTTTCAAAATCAACTGCTTCGGTTGCAGAGCCTTTTTCGCCTTCCGACAATGTTACCCGTTCTGCATTATATAGGAAGCCGACACGGATGTTACCTCCCGGCTGGCCGCCATCCTGCTTATTTTCTGGTGCGATGTCTGTGTAAGTGTAGGCCGGTCCGCCAAGCTCTTTTATTTTTTCAATCAGCAATGCTGCACTTTGGTCCGCTTCTGTTGTGCCGCTATCAGTTGGTCCGTCGTTATCCTGTACTTCTGTCAGGCCAATGATATCCGGCTGTTTCATTTTATCTGTGATTGCTTCTGCTAATCTCGTTACCTTTTCTGCATCTGTTTTTGTTGAGAAGTTTTCAACATTATAAGACGCGATGGTTAATAGATCTTCTTCAGGGACAAGGCTTGTTGCTTCTCTTGTCGCAGAGCCTTCCACGAATTCCGGCAATGTGTCTGCATCACTTAATACTTTATAGTTACTGAAGCCGTAGCTGACAACACCCTGGATGCTGCCTTTGAAGCTGTCGCCCATTTTGGCAACAAAATCTTCATTATTAATATCAAGGGTGATTCTCTCCGGGTTAAAATCGTTTTCTGAAATGCGCAGTCCACCTGCCGTTGTGTTCGTTTCCACATCTCCAGGAACAACTACAAGCTCGCCGTATTTTTGCGGGGCAACTACTTTAGCGTTGTCCACTTGAACCAGCATGCCTTCCAGGCTTTCGTAAAAATCGATTCCATCCTGTTCTGGATCAAAACTCCCAAGGTTATCATTGTCGATAATTTCAGTTGGAAGATTTTCTTTGTTAATGATCACCGGAGCAGGGAGTTCCTGACCGGAAGCAATGTTCTCGATTGATGCTGCATTGATTTCTGTTACAGGAAGATCTGTTTTCAGCTTGTCTGAATAGCCATCAAGCACCCACTCTTTTACCTGTCCTGAAACGGATACCACATCTCCAGCCATTACACCGTGACCCTTTTTATAAACGAGGATTCCTTCAGATGTGCTTTCATCAGCATCAGGCTGCTGATCCTGCATGTAGAAATTACTGCTGTCTACCACCTTGGTGACAATTCCTTCAACATCTAAAACCTGCTGGTTCGCATTTTGGGAATAGTGGCCTGCACCTTGAATATCATGAATGCGCAAATCTTCCAGCCCAATCATGTACTGAAATACAGATACTTTGCTGTCTGTTAAGGCGTCTTTGACAGCTATTGCTTTAATCGTTGTCTCTTCATTAATAACGATCGGATCAGAATATACTGTGCTTTCAGCAGTCGGTTCTGATCCATCAACTGTATAATAAATTACTGCGCCAGCAGTGGAGGTCGATAGTTCTACTGTTGTTCCAGCTTTAACATGGCCCGCCTCAGGGGAAGCTGTAACCGCTGAAACCTGTGGTGTACTAGTATCTTCTACAAACGTGTAAGCTGTTGGGCTCTTTAATCCGGGAACAGAAAAGTATGCTTCAAGAGAGCCTGTAATCTGGACTTTTTTCCCGAGGTAATTCGGGTTATCCACTAAATTCAGCTCTGTCCTGATAGAATTATTCGGCAATTGAACCGGCAGTATCTTACTGGGGTCTGTTTCACTTGGGGAATCGGCAATGGCCAAATTTGTATTCACTGAAAATGGGCCAGTATGGGTATATTTTGGACCGCTTGCGGTGGTTCCCACAATATATCCTTCAACCGTTGCTGTTCCTTTATTATCTGCAATCGCTTCTGCCACAGACTTCACTTCTTCTGCACTCGCCGCGGCAAAGGGACTGAATAGACTAAGAATTAATGCAAAAATACTCATAAAGCTAATGAACTTTATTCGCTGCTTTTCTATCATGAGATCCTCTCCTATATCCATATTTTAAAGCGTTTACATGCACTACCATTCTAGTAAATCACTCTTCTTTTTGGCATACAATCTGATATTTGTAAAAATTGAGTAAATGATTAAAAATAAGTAAATTAGCATAGATAACCAACAGGTATTAATGCCTTCAAACGAGGATTTTACTAATCTTTTAGAACTAGGTTTCTGTGTTCTTGATAAATTTTATATTTTGTTAATCATGGTAAAATATTACTAAAATATTCCATTATCATCTTAGACGCTTGCGAATTTTACACAGGCGGCACTCAGTATGGGGCCTTTTTAGTGAAATGGCCTCAGTTAGACTTTTAGTTTCTTGCATGAGTGGAATTATTCTATTTGCAGTTTTCAGGAGTCTATTTGCAGTTTTGGGAGATCTATTTGTGAGTTTAGGGATTCTATTTGCAACTATGATGTTTTATTTGCAATTTTATTCCTTTTATTTGCAGCGTTCACAATTGGGAACAAAAAAAGAACCTCCATCAGGGAGGTTCTCTCAAGTTTCTGCTACTTATAAACTTTTATAGTAACCGTTTTGCTGCCCCATTGAAGAGCACGCTGTTTGTTCGGGATAAAGACGTCAATTTTATTTCCTTTTACTGCAGAGCCTTTGTCTGCTGCAATTGCTTCCCCGTATCCTGGAACATATACTTTTGTACCTAGTGGGATTACTTTAGGATCAACTGAAATAACCTTGGCATTCGGGTTCTTTTTCAGGTTGATTCCTGTATAAGTAATGCCGCTGCAGCCTTTGCAGCTGGCAGTGTAGGCAGTCGCTTTCACTTTAATTTCTTTATAGGCTTTCGTTGATGCAGCCTTTACAGCTGTCTTTTTAGGTGCTGCAGCTTTCGCTGAAGTTCCAGTAACTTTAAGCACTTGCTTTGGTTTAATTGTATCTGAAGTTAATTTATTCCATGATTTAATTTGCTGTACAGAAACATTATGTTTTTTAGAGATGGCCCAAAGCGTATCTCCCTTTTTTACTGTATACGTATTTCCTGCGGCTGAAGTGACATTGGAAAATCCAAACGATAGAAAAACAGCTGTGATTAGATAGATTACTAGTTTCTTCATGATATCTCCTTTATGTCCCTTGATAGGAACATATTAACACCATTAGATAACAGAAAGATTTCAGTAAAACTCTTTTTTTATTACAAATTAAGGCGATTTTAATATATTTGTAATAAAAATTACCAGATTTGCATTCGAAATTGATCATTTGCTTTGGTTATATTTTCTTTTGGAGTTACAGGCGATGCAAGGAAACTAGTTAATTTAAGGCTTTAAGACAGATGTGTTTTGTTTTCTAACTATTTGAAATATTGTTTATATCTCTTTATAATAGACAGCAATATCCTTTTACATGGTAATACTGCAGTTGTATAAAGGAAAAAATGAATGGAGGGATTTAAGAATATTGAAAGCAGAGACATCGCAAGAAACAGGATTAGAAACTAATAAGAAAAGTAAATGGGAGATGCCGGATACTTATGTCATCCTCTTCGCTGTTTTATTAATGGCAGTAGCAGCTACTTATTTTGTGCCTGCTGGAGCTTTTGAAAGAGAGATCGTCGATGAGGTAGAACGGGTTATCCCGGGTACATATGCAGAAGCAGAAGGGAATCCGACTGGTTTTATGGACATATTTCTCGCACTGCAGGAAGGAATGGTTCAGTCTGGCGGCTTGATTTTTCTTGTTCTTTTTGCAGGCGGAGCCTTTGAGGTAGTTGAGCGGTCAGGTGCTATCAAAGGAGGTATTCTGCGTGCTGTTACAAAGACCCAGGGAAAAGAATTTTGGCTTATCGCTATTGTATCTATATTATTTGCATTAGGAGGAGCTGTCGGGGCTGTGGCCAATTCGGTCATCCCTTTTGTCGCAATCGGACTGATCATCACCCGGGCCCTCAAGCTTGATGCTCTTGTAGCAGTTTCCATTACGTTCGGGGCCACTTTTGCCGGCTTTAATGTCGGGTTCCTGAATCCCTATACGGTTGGCATCGCTCAATCGATTGCCGATGTCCCCTTATTCTCCGGAATGGCCTTAAGGCTTATCGCATTTCTTGTGATCGTAGGTGTAACTATTCTCTACACCTGGCGCTATGCCAGGAAGGTCCTTGCTGATCCATCTAAAAGCCTGGTCGGAGTATCCAATGCAACATCCTCTTTAGATGACAATCTTGAAATACCTTTCACAGGACGGCATAAACTGATTCTCAGCTTTGTCGGATTGTCGCTGCTATTTTTCATTTTTGCCACCATTCAATTCCAATGGACGATTAATCATATGGCTGCCTTTTTTATAATCATTGGTCTCATTTCAGGTATTATTGCGGGCATGAATTATAACCAAGTGGCTTTAACTTTTTTGGAAGGCTGCCAAAAGCTTGTTTACGGAGCATTAATTATTGGTGTTGCCAGAGCCATTCTGATTGTGATGGAAAATGCCAGGATCCTCGATACATTTGTCCATGCACTTTCCGTTCCACTGGAAGGGCTATCCCCTATCCTGGCGACAATTGGGATGTTTGTTTCCAATGCCATTCTAAATTTCCTTGTTCCATCGGGAAGCGGGCAAGCGATGATATCGATGCCTATCCTGGCTCCTCTGGCAGATATGATTGGGATTACCCGCCAGGTTGCGGTGCAGGCCTACCAGTTTGGTGATGGATTCACCAACAGCATCTTCCCGACATCAGGTCCGCTCATGGCAAGCCTTGCCGTAGCCGGTGTCCCTTGGATCAAATGGGCCAAGTGGATGATGCCGCTCTTCCTGATTTGGTGTGTGATCGCTGTTGTCATGCTTAGTGTAGGAGTACTGATTAATTGGGGTCCAGTTTAATAAAAAGATTGAAGGCACCTTTACATGGGGTAAAGGTGCCTTTAATTTAATAGGCAAAATTATGATTGCCGATCTGTTTTATCACTGGACGGGTGAAAATCCATTGATCTGTAGCTGTATAAGGATTGTAATAATAGACGGCACCGCCCGTGGGGTCCCATCCATCAAAAGCATCTTTTACTGCCTGATAAGCTTCGGCATCAGGCTGCAGCCAGTACTGTCCATCATTCACAGCTGTAATGGCATTCTTTTGGAATATTACATTGGAGAGTGTATCCGGAAATTCATTTGACTCCATACGATTGAGAACGACAGCGGCAACTGCCACCTGGCCTTCATAGCTTTCCCCGCGCGCTTCCCCATAAACGACATGTGCCAGCATGTCCACATTCCTAAGCATTTCTGCTGTGTTAACTCCTACAATACCATCAGCTGCTAAACCGAAATCATATTGAAAGTTTCTAACGGCGTTCTCTGTTACCATTCCATAATACCCTGTATGGTCTGTATTAAAATAACCAAGCTTTTGTAATGCTGATTGAATATATGTAACCTCCGGACCTGCAGAGCCACTCTTTAAAACAGCAGCATCTGCTTTCGGCTGGCTGAAGCTCAATACAAATACCATTGCGGCAGCTGCCGCAATCCACTTTATGTAATTCATTTGAACACTCCTCTTTATGTTTTTTAGAACTCAACTGCCCTCCTTTTAATAAAGTCATATGTTCACCTTTACTTGTTTCCCTATAGGTTTAATTAGAAAACTCGTTCAAATGGTTTAATTTTCCGGATAGTGCAAAAGGACAGGCGGGTAAAAGAAAAAAGCCGCTCTCTACAAAGAAGAACGGCTCCCCATTTATAATTTAAACTTCTCCACGGACTGTTCCAGCTGTTTAGAAAGACTGCTCAGCTGAAGGGTCAGCTCTGAAATCTTTTCTACCGCATTCTCCTGCTGGTCTGTTGAGGCTGCGACCTCCCGGGAAATTTGTGCTGTGTCTTTAGATAGACCCGCAAATTCATCAATGGATGCAGAAATCTCTTCTGATCCGGCAGAGAGCTCTTCTGTTACAGCAGAAACCTCCTGGATTTCCCCGGTAACTCCTTCAACCGCATGCAGAATCTGATTGAATTTCTCGCCGGCGCTATTGACCAGAACAGTGCCTTCTTCAACTTTGCCTGAGCTCGCATGCATATTTCCGACTGCCTGTTCAATGGATAATCTGAAGTGATTTAGCTTTTCTGCAATTTGTGCAGCAGATGCTTTGGAGCCTTCTGCCAGCTTTTTAACCTCCTGGGATACAACGGCGAAGCCTTTGCCATGTTCGCCTGCCCTTGCTGCTTCAATGGCTGCATTTAATGAAAGCAGATTGGTTTGCTCCGCTATGCCGGATATCAGATTCACGATATCTTCAATTTCACTGGCCTGGGTACCCAGTTCTTCTATAAATACGGAAGATTCGTTTACAGTTTTTTTAATCTCATTGATCTGCCGAATAATGGACTGAATTTCATCAAATCCTTCTTTTACCTGCTGTGCAACTGTATTGGATTGTTCACTTACATCCGTTGAAGCCTCCGCAATGCGCTGAATGCCTATTGCCATTTCTTCTATTGCTTTTGCAGATTCCTCGCTTCGGATCAGCTGTGTATCAGTAGCCCCTGCCACTTCCTGAATCCCTCTGACAATCAGGCTGCTGGCCTGGCTGATTTCTTCCATCTTGTTTTCTATTTTACCCGAGGAGATCAGGAGTGCTTCTGAAGATGCTTTTATATCTTCAACCATTACTTTTGTATGATGCGTCATTTTTTTGAATGACTCTGTCACATGTCTAATTTCATCATTCCCTTTTACTTTAATCGAACTTGCCTTCTCTTCTGCTCCGCGAAGATCGCCATCAGCCATTAATTGAGCGGCTGAACTGATGCTTTGCAGCGGATGCAGTCTTCTTTTGACGAACCAGGCCAGAATGGTAACCACGGCAAGGATTAACAGTATATTTATCACCAGGTTCATCGGCAGCACTTCCAGGAGTACTTGATCTGAAATGCTGTTAACATTCTCTGCATTAATATCGACACCCAATATCCCGATTACTTTTCCATCTGATTTAATGGGTACGAATGCTGAAAGATAGTCTCCATATTCCGGATCATGAACGATCGGTGAACTTGATGCTTTTCCATCCAGGACAGGAGAAATATCTTCATATGTTGTAGCCGTTGTCGGTGTTTTAATGTCTGCAGCAATATCGGAGCCCTTCGGCAGGCCATCAACCATTATAAAGAGTTCTTTCTTGTCGGAATCAGCCATTAAAGTATATACGTAAAACGCGCCTGTCTTCTCGCGAAAATCATTCAGCTGTTCCCTAAGGTCCCAATAGGTTTCCGACTGATTGGGATTCTTTAAAAAATCATCATATTTTTCGGTATCCATCTTCGAAGCAATATTGTCTGCAATGCTTAAACTAAAATTTTCAATCGAGGACTCTACAGAATTTTTCGTGCTTAAGTAGAGCATTGCAATATTACCGAGTAATACAATTGCCATTCCAAGAGCCATGACCAATGCAATTCTAGCGCTGAGCTTTTTCATATATTTCACTCCATTAGTAAATATTTCATATATGAATTATAACTTTTAACCTGGTTAAATAGCACTAGAAAAATCAGGAAAAACAAAAATACTGAAACCATTCCGGCTCCAGCATCTCTCTTAATCTATCATCATCTTTAAAAAACTCTCGCCTTCCTCAGTCGCAGGCAGTCCAAAGAACTCGCTGAATGTCGCCCCAACGTCAGCCATCGAATTACGTTTTCCGAGGTTAACCGGTTTTATCCGCTTACCGGCTGCTAGTATTGGAACGTATTCTCTCGTATGGTTGGAGTGTCCGATGGTCGGGTCGTTGCCATGGTCAGCCATGATAATAATTAGATCCTCCTCTGCCATCTTGGGCAGGAATTCTGCGAGCCACTGGTCGGTTGTATTCAGCAGTCTCGCATACCATTCTGTATCTTCCGCATGTCCTGCCAGGTCTGTTTCCTGTACATTTACCAGAAATGCCGCATCCTCTTTTTCTTCTAAATAGGCACTCTCCAAAGCTTGTAATACTTTTTCAGTATCGACAATTGGTTCTGCAGGCCCTTCCCCATGCAAAACATCTGCCGTTTTGCCAATCCGATGGACTTTGAGGCCATGCCGGGCAGCGATCATCGGAAATTGTCCGTCTATGTTTACGCCGTAGCCCATGTGATAGACTTCATAGCCTTTGCCGTACACCTTGGCTTTTGGGGCATCCACTCCCCACTGGTCTGGATTTTTTTCATGTACAACTGACAGGATATGTTCAATGGTTGTATAGGGTCCTCCAAACGCAATGACCCGGCTGGTGTCAACATTCTGGCGGACAACTTTCCCGACTTCCTTTAATTCCCGGAAAGGCATTTTATTAAAATCAGCAGTTAAATTGATGATGTTTCCCAGTGAGGACTCAAGATTATCCCCGATGACACAGGCACCATTCACTAATAGCACCGGCCGGTCATTCCATGGGTATTCAACCTCGTAGCCTGCTTCAGTTAATGCCTTGGCCAGATGTGGATGAATATCTTTCATCAGTCTTTTATTCGAGCGCTTCGGGCAGCTCCCGGCAATTTCCTGGTGCCCGAGGTATGTGTCTGCCCCGTAATGGGCCAATGCCGAGAAGCCGTAAGCATTGGCAGGGGCTTCCTTCCCATCCACAAGCGCCCCCAGCCCAAGCCTATATAAAGTTGGGATTTCTAAAAAATCAGCCGATTCCCGGATATGCTTATAGGTATTGGCTCTGCAGTCAGAAGGGCTGAACTCTCCGCAATCCTCCATTGCACCGATGCCAAAGCTGTCAATCACCAGCAGAATTGCTTTTGCCATCCTTACCACTTCCTCTCAAAGTGAACCAGTTCCGGCTTTCCGCTTTGAATTCCTTTTACCAGGGCAATATGGGCCCTAGTGACGAACACCTGTGTACGGAAAGAGAAAACGGCTGTATCTCCTTCAGAAATCTGAAAGCCGTTCGGTTTCTCAATCGCACCATAATAGTCAATCGCTTCAGGAGCCGGCTCGATTGCTTTTACATATTGCTTCAAAATGTCTTTTTCATTGTTACCGACCAGACACCCGGTTAAATGGGAGCGTCCGTAGTAGCCGCCGCCGATAACATAATAATGCTCCTGATCCTGGTGGGACACTTCCGTTACATATACAATGGCAGGTTTCTCGGGGAGATCCCGGTACGCATGCAGCGGGGTCGTTCCGGTAAGGGCATGTCCCGGTTCTCCATGAGTTACACCCTGTTCTGCCAGGAAAGGTATGGTTTCGCAGCTAGTCGCACTTGGACCGTTTACCTGCTTTACTGTAATGCCCTTTTTCTCCAGAGTCTCTTTTGCTTTTAAAAGGGTTTTAAAATTAGGAGTCGGCTCCATGCTTTTCTTATCATTAGATAGCTGAAAGTTCGGGAAGGTTGTGACGCCTGCTACATTAATCCCGGGAAGCCCGGCTAGTTCGGGAAGTTCTTCATCCAGCTTTTCCAATCGAAAGCCGCCCTGCTGTCCGGGATAAATCATATCGCCTTCTGCATACACCCTGAGAAGTACATCCTGCATCTTTCCTGACTGAACAGCCGCTTCAGAAAGCTGTCTGGCACGTGCAAGGGAAAATAGGGTAATGACCTCAGGATTCCATGACAGCACTTCCTGCCACTGATTTTTTCCCGGCTGGACCAGGTGGCCGACGTTCCCCATTTTTACGCCGCCTTCTGCCAGTGTTTTGGCTTCGTCGAATTCAACAGCAACCGCCTTTTCGATGCCGTGCTCTGCAATAAACTGGCCTATAAACGGAAGCCTTCCAAGCTGCTTGCTCATGAAATAAAGCGTAAAGTCATGGTTTTTTGCCGTTTCTGCCAGAGCTGCTACATTCTCTCCGAGTATATCGAGGTCAATCACGTACGTATTCGGGGGTATCTGCCCGCTTTGATGGAGGGTGACACCTGATTGAATCAGCTTAGGATTTCTGCGCTTTGTTACATCTAAAAACATGGAAGTTCCCCCCTTTATTTACGGGTATCAACGATGCTGCACTTCTTTTGCAAGAGGTATCACTTTTTCAAGAATGCCGATGATCGTGTCCGCTCCTGATTTCATCGGATTGATGCGCAGTCCATAATCCTTCAGCTCAGGCTGTGCTTCCAAAAAGCTGCCGGAAACGCGGTAAATCATCGGAATGATTTCATATTTTGATTCCGCCCCAACCGGATGGGTGGCCGCCCCATGCTCATCACTGATGCTGATCACGCTTTGGGCGATTGGATCTTCCAGCTCTACAATGACGTTTTTGGATTGGGCATTCGTCATGTAGGCGGCTCGTATTCCTTTCACAGCGCCTTCATTCAGACGGCGGCAAAGCTCTTCCACCTGTTCATTCTGAATAGCCAGTGAGACAGGCGCGAAGGTCATCATTCTTAAAAGCTCCATGGCTTCGTAGCCCTGTACCTGGCCTCCGCCCGAGTAGTTATAGTGATGCACCCGTTCGATGGCTTCTTTTTTGCCGGCAATGACTGCAATTCCTTCCGGCCCGAGAAGCTTAAATCCGGAAAAAGTTGAGTAATCCGCTCCTAATTCCACGCCAATTCCCTTTGTCTTCAATGCGCAATAATTGTCATCCACGACGATAGGAAGATCCGGGCGTTCTTCCTTCACAGCTTTGATGACTTCGGCCAATTGGTAATGATCTGCAGGCTGCTGACGGGCATGCTGAATATAGAAAACTTTAGGATTTTGATTAGTTCTGATGGCCGTTCTTACTTCCTCAAGATGGTTGTAATCTGCCTGGACTGTTTTGATGCCTAAGATTCTTAACGTTTCCTTTGTCGTCGTATAAACAGGGGCCGTGTGAATAAACATTTCATCTCCAGGAGACAGAAGCATGCTTAGAATATTGCGGATCGCACCTGTTCCGGCTCCCCTGACAAGGGCACAGTCTTCTGTTTCAAAGAAATCAGCCAGAACTCTTTCCACAAGATATGTCTGTTCCGGACGCTTATATGTTGGAGAAACTCCAAGGTCTCCCATCGATAGAAATTGCCTGCCTTTGAAATGGCGGCTCATTCTGTCGACCAGTTTGAATTGTTTTTCCTGTGCTTCCTGTATCGATAAGCTCGGCAAAACCGAATTTGCGTACTTTAATTGGGCTCTGTTGTATGTGGACACTATGATCGCTCCCTTATTGAAAAAGCTCTGGATGGATTAACGGTCAGAAATTGATGAAGGATGCTTTCCGGCACTCCGGATTTCTTCAATACTGGAATAAACGTCTCAAGCACAAGACCGTAGCCCGGACCTCCGTGCTTCTTCCAATGCGATTTGCGGGTTAAGTCAGCTGATAGAAGTATTTGCTTTTCATATCCGCGGTTTATAAAATCAAGAAGAAAGTCAGCTCTTTCTTCATCGGGACGGTAATTATTTTTTCCAATCGTATCAAACGCGATATAGGCACCTGTTTCCAAAACAGCGAGAACTTCGTCTTTATTCGGGTTGAGATCCTGATGGCCGATGATGATCTGATCAGTTGGAAGGCCATACTTCGTCAGCAGCTGAACCTGTTCAAGCCCTAGTGTTCCGAGTGTTGTATGGGTTGTCACTGGAAGGCCGGTTTCGGCACCGGCCATAGCGGCACCAATTAAAAGCTCACGTTCAATCGGCTTCATTTCATTTTTGCTTGTGCCCACTTCCCCGATGACACCCGGCAGTATGCCTGTATCCCCGATTCCTTCCGTTGCCTCTTTGATAAAATGCTGTGCAAACTGCTCCGCTTTCCAGCCGTCTGCAAAATCCGGGATATAAGGATCTTTATAAAAGCCTGTGCATGTAATAAGGTGAACCCCGGTTGCCTCGCTCAGCCTTTTTAGCACAAGAGCATCCCGGCCCATGCCGTCATTTGTCACTTCAACCATGGACCTTCCGCCGAGACGATAGAAATCCTCCAGTTCCTCATGCATGCCCTGTTCATCATCCAGAATCGTATCCGGATCTTTTTTTACTCTCGAAAGATCAATGGAGAGATGCTCGTGAGCCGAGCAAATCCCCAATTCTTCCGGAGTAATTTTTCCAAGTACGGTTTGTATCATGGCTGTCCGCTCCGTTCTCTTTGTTTTTTTACTGAGGTATGTTCATGATGCCTAGTGCTACCAGGATATTGGCTATGATACCGACTGCAATGGCACCCACAGGGCCGACCGCAATGCGGACAATCGGGCGTCCTGCTGCTTCATTCAGCAGATAAAATCCGGCAATGAAGAAGAATCCGAACCCTGGTGCAATCGCATTGGCAGCGTTCGCTCCGCCGATTAATAGTGCTACTTCCAAAAGCTTGGTCATCGCACTGCGGATATTTTCCCCGGAATTACGGACACCGGGATATTTATCAAGGAATCTTGCAATTGAACTTAATAGCATAACTTCTATGAAAATAATAATGACACCGCCGATTAAGGCTACCCAAACATTCGGGGAGAAAAATCCGACGACGAAGATGAGTGTGAATCCGACCGGGCTGTATACACCTGTTGCGATCGCTGTACTGGCGACAAGCGGAATAAAGCCGAGCGCACGGGCAGCCGCAGCAATTCCGGCATCTGTTGCTTTGCCCTCTGCTAATAGATTTAGAGAGATCGGATCTCCTGCCATGATCCATAGATTCGTAGCAGCTGCAATAAGACCGCCAATAATCATAAAGAACACGACATTTTTTCTGATTTTAGCCACTTTATCACTGAATACAGCAGCAAGGTCGATGGAGGAGCCTTCTTCAGATTTTTCCTTCATGGCAAAAACAAGCAGGAAGATCATTCCTGTAATAAGGGCCATTCCTTCCTGGTTCAGTGTTACTGTAGTGCCTGAAATCGTCAGAACTCCGCTTTCATTCAGCCAGACAGCGAGCTGTCGGATCAATGCGGAAACGATAAATGTAATGACCCCTTTTTTCACGCTGAACTGCATGGCAACCGCAAGCGCCGGGAATGCCATAAAGGTAACGACGACCGGTGTTCCAACCGCTCCCATAGCTTCAAGGAAATTAAGCGGCAGGTAATCGAACAGCTTTACAAAGCCTTCGAGTCCGATTAACAGCCCTGCTCCATAAGCACCGCCAATTACAGCCGCAAGCGGTGTTCCCCACTTATTTTTCGGCGTCAGCAATCCGATAATATCTGTTCCCAGCAGGATACTATGGACAAGAATGATACTGGCCGAGAGTGTAAAAGGTATTCCAAATCCGATTACCAGGCCGAAACTCATCGCAAAGGCAGTAAAGGCAAGGTCCCGTCTCGTCATCCGGCCCTCCACATGTTCGGAAACAATAGGACGGAGTCCATCGTTGAAAACAGCAATGTTCATATTGGCCAAAACAGCAGCAACGGCACCGATCAGGATAATTAATGTCATTTCCATTTCTTTTTCCCCCTCAATTAAAATGGATTAGCTTTTATTTTTTAAAGCTTTGATAATCATAGGCACTGCGGCTTCTTTGTGGTCAGCTGTGAATCCAAATGCCTTTTTTCCTTCACTGACAGCGGTTACAATTTTCTCCTCAACAGGCTTTTTCCCCGGCATGGAAACCGTCTCGCAATTCGGCTTGCCGAGAAGGGCAATCGCCATGGCTAAAGCTCCGCCGCCTCCTGTGTGGCAGGCTCCTACATAATAATCTGCCTGTCCTGTCTTAACGGCCATCGCTGCTTCCAGATCGGATTTGACCATCGTTGTTATGCTGCTGTCAATCTCCTTTATTAAACTCTCAATCTCTTTTTTATCAACCTGTCCGCCAACTACAATTTTCATCTTAATTTCCTCCTTTGTTAATTTGCAGTACATTTGTGTAATGTATGAGCAGAAAATCGATTTCCTCTTGGGGGAGCTGATTCTTCCATTGCTGCTGTACAAAATCGATTTCCTTCATTGCTGTGGATGCTTCCGGTGACTGTTTGACTTCATCCAGCAGAGCAGGATGAGGAGCCTCCACCTGTTCACCCTTTTCAATTCTCGTCAGAGCTGTCGGCAAATGGGTGAAAAGCATTTCCGCCCCGTCTATGGCACCTTTTTTCAAATGCGACTGTAGTTGCATAAAAGCTAATGTCGTTATATCAGCGGCTTTTGTGCTGACAACAGACGAGCTTAATAGGATATCCATTCTTTCTTTGAGTTGGTGTATATCCATAATTTCATCCCCTCCAAAATACAGTATTTAGTATATTAATGCTGCTAAGAAACTAGAACTTCAGTTTCTTAATAGTGCGGATATTTTTTCCCTTCCTCTACCAGCCTTTGGATCTCTTCTACTTTATTGAACTGCAGGAGCTGGATTTGTTCCCTGATATTTGTTCTTTCACTTTCGATGACAATGGCTGCTCTGGTTGCTTTTACCGCCAGTTCCTTTGCTCTTTTTGATTTAAAGTCAGAGGAAGCAAAAGTTTTTAGTGCTCTCGCTTCATCCGCGTTCCAGACAGCTGCATCAATACTGCCGTTTTTCAGCATATTGAAAAGCTGCATATAGTCCACCTTTATCAATTCAACCTTGTGCTCTTCACATTCAAGGAGGGTGATATTGGCCTGGTCAGCGGATGAATAGTCAATTCCAATTTTCATGCCATCTGTAATCTCGCTGTTTTTGCTATCTGAAAAAAAGACTTTATGGGACGTGACATATGTCTCCGGTCCAAGAGTATGGAGAATTTCCAGGCCGTTAAACTCCTGTACTGCTTCTTCTGCCGCCAGCTGGGACATGATCGCAAAATCGTAGCGCCGGGTTTTTAATGATTCGATCCGCCTTCGGGCTCCTCTCATATAAGCGAGGCCAGACTTTTTATTGATTTCCTCAAACCCCTCGACAATGCCAGTCGCCAACCCCTCATACTTGCGGGAATAAGGCAGCGGCATTACGCCCATAACCGGCCCGACGCCCGCAATCTCATACAGCAGGTTGATGTCCCTTTTTTTCAGAAACGTCCCCAGATGCCCTCTGGATTCAAGCGAGATGGCATGCAGATCCTCCAGCACTCTTAATGCCCCCTGCACAGTCCCGCGGCCCAGGGATAGCTTGTCTGTAAAATCACTTACCCGGGGGATTCTCTCTCCCTCTGAAAACTGAATAAGCTCCTTTGCAATAAACTTGGCAGCCAGCCCATTCTTTGAATATAAACTTTCCCAAATACGGCTCATATTGTAATACCTCTTTACTTTGATCAATATACGAAAAACTGTATATTATGAGTGTAGCGTTTTTATTTAAGAAATTCAAGCTAAAGTTTTTTCATTTGTTTGTTTATTCAGCCTATAAAGATTCATATTTTGTAATTTCTGCTTATGTAATTAAGGTGTCCAATAAGCAATACGGTTACCCGGAACAGCTGCAATTAACCATTCCTCCTCGCCTTGACGGCAGCCATCGCCAGCCTGCCAGCACTCATACATTTCATGAGATCCGTTCACAGATAATATTTTTCCTGATTGAAAAGCTAAATACAAATGCGGCATATTTTCACCTAACCAAATATCCACAACTTCCTCATTTAAAAGACTATCTATAGACATAGTATTCTCTTTAATTGTTATTGTCTTTTCATGAAAGTTCACCGCCTGGTCAAAAACTATCCATTTAGGATCCTCAATATGAAGCCAAGGTTGGGATTGATTGGACGGATGTTTCAGAGAGAAAAAGAGATAGAAAGAATCTGGCCCATCAGATTTTATTATGGTGACCCTCCCTTTTACAAAGATCTGCTTTAAAGCTGCTTCAGCAAATTCCTTATCTTTTTTATCCAAAGAAACCATTTTTCTTCCCCTAAACCATTTCACGTTCAATCCCCTTACTATATTGTAATGACCCCAACCCACTGACTTGTTTTTGAAGCTACTTGAAAGGTCCGGTTATCCACCCACTCCGGTTTTCCTAAAAATCTTCCATAAACGACATGGCTTGGCACCTCTTCAACAAGGACTTCTTCCCTAACCAGCAAGCCGCTTTTGTGATAAATTTTGGCTATCAGCTTAAAGGAAGTAACCGTATGGACTCCGACTGCATAGGCAGTGTGTTCTTTATCAGGGCTCTTTTTGGGAGTGCCTTTTAATAAAAACTCTACCGAATACTTATGTTCTTTAATTTTTTCAAGTGCATCCTTAACCGGAGTATAATTCCAGTTCTTTTCTCGAAAAACAGGAGAAATACACTCATTGAATACTCTGCAATACTCGATAAATTTTTCTTCTGGATCACTTAAATCCAAAAATTCCTTTGGATTATATGGGATCTTGATGGTTAAACCATTCTCGATTGTATAGGAATCCACGATGGTTTCCTTCATACCTGCCAAACAGTAAACCATCAAAGATTCCACTTCATCAGTTAATGCCCCTTGCAAGTAACGGCTTACTATCAGTGAAAAAACATTCGTCTGGAGATTAAAGCCAACTTCATTCTTCTTTTGTCTATTGGTTGCATCGTGAAGAATAATTTCTTTTAATTCCACCTAAATTCCCCTCTACCCAACGTGATCGAAAGAACGCAATATCATACATTTACTCAAATTCATAGAATATCCTATTTGCTAAATTGTTTTTCCCCTTCAAAATCACTTCACTAAAAAAGATTTCCAGATTTTTATAGGATTTCAGGATTTTTTTGGACCTATATTCTATCTCCAATATATTCTCGTTAAGCATATCAATCACATAGTACGTATTCTTCACAAGCGAATCAGCAAAAATAAAATGATTTTCCGGGGTTCCTTTTCTTCGGTATAAGTCCTGCATAACTTCTAAATCAAATGCCTGGTGAACCTGTTCTTCATAACTTAGCCCTCTGTAAGTCTCCGGGCCTATTCCTGACACTCTAAGGATGTCAAATAAGTAACAGCCATTGCAGTTTCTTAGAAATTCTTTATAAACTGATGGAAAGTGAACCTTTGTTTTTGTTTCATAATCCACGATCGCCTTAAGTACTAGGCCTGGCTGTAAGTGGGTATGCCAGCGGCCTTCTCCTAAATGGCCATATAGGACAGTATTGGTTCGAAGCTTTTTCTTATCTGTCTCATAGATTTGATCTAATTCTTTTTTTAGAACATCAGCTTTGAATATTTTTGCCATGTTTAATCCCCTTTTCCGAAAGACTGTATCAATAGGAATTAAATTTTCATTGTTTTAATGTATTATGCGCAAAGGCTCACATTCATAAAAACTTTCAGACTGATAAACATCATACGGGAATTAACTAGGCTCACCTAACAGCAATCCCAATTATAAAGAACATTAGTGAAATTCCTGTTTTTTAAATCTTCTTCTTTTATAAAGAAGTTTGCAACACCGCTGTCCCCGAACATTAAGTCAATATCATCGTCGGTATCCGCCTGGAATAGCAGTATGGTATATTCTCCTGTTGGATCACTTTTTTCTCTCGGATCCTGCTGGGTGAAGTAAGGATAACCGCCTATTTTATGGCCCTCTGCACCTAACTCCTCAAAGTAGAGCTCATGTAAATCTTCATAGTCCGGATGATCGATGGATTCGAATAAGTCGATATTGACCATGTCCTCAAAACGGAAATCATCAGCCGGTACAGGAGCGATCTTAAGCTGGAAACTCATCTTTGCTTCCTGGACTATCGGATCATATTCATTACTTAAATCAGGTACATACGAAAATTCTGTCACCAGGTCTTCCTCACCTTTCACGATATTTGGATGATAAATAACCCGGAAGTTTCTTTGAGCAGTCGGGTTATCAAAATCAAGCCCGTACACATCATCAGCCGGCGAGAGATAGAATTGAAGAATCCCGCTTTCAGGCATCGGCTCAATGTGGGGAACTTCTTCGAAATTAATCTGTGCAAATAGATTCATATAATTCCCCTGCTCATCCTTTGGGTGATCGCTCAACTTTGGAAGGTAGGGATGTCCTCCAAACTTACTTTCAAAAAAGGTGGTCTTCCCTCTTTCTGCTTGGATGCTGACAAACGGTTTAGCTGTTTTTTCTAATTCGGTTCGATATTTTTCAAATTCCTTCGGCAGCTTTAATACTAAACTGGTCATAAGATTCTATCCTCCTGATTCTATTCAATCCGCTTAATTAGTCACTTCTGTTAAAATTTCATCCATATATTCCTTTAATTCTATTCTTATTTCTTCCGGCGATTCATCCAGGAGCTCTCCGGCCACTTTGGAACCAGGGAATTTTCTTAAGACTGGCATGCCTAAAAATATGCGTTCGCATTCCCAAATTTTAATAATCTTTAAGTCTATGAGGTCACCGTTCTTGTCAGTAAATCCTACTGAAATGGAGGAACTGTATCCAGGATGAAAGACATCATTGCCTTCTTGGTCAAAGGCAGATTCCAGTTTGAGGCCTTTCTTTGAAAAAGCAGTTCTATGCTCTTTTTGGAGTCTTTCAGCCTGTTCTTTAAGTTTCTGTTCAATATCTTCAATCTTCATTTTTAACTGCGGGGTAAAGTCTTTATCCTGAATTCTCATACCATCAGCTGCTCTCATTATTCTTTAAAAACGCTCAACTCACCGATACTGCTCTTTAAAAATCAGCTTAAACTTGGGCCTTAATGTTATTTCTATAATGTTTTCATATAAATCTGATTCACCATGAAACAATCGAATGATCGCATATTCCTTTTCATCCGCAGCAATTTCTATTTTCCTTACAGAAAGCAGCTTCATATAGGAAAGAACTTCATTAGAGTTTTTTTCTCTTACATCCATTATAAATTCATCATAAAAAGGAGATAGCCTGACCTCCATCACTTCATTTTCATTTTCAAAAATAAAAGATGAAGTGTCATAATAAAAATTCTCCTTCTCATCTTTTCTCCCCGGCAATGATTCAAACACCGATATTAGGTCAGCTTCTTCTGGGATCTCCATGATTATACCCTCCTATTAAAAACAGCGATTACCATTCCCTCCATTCCTCTGTTCCCTCCATTCCTCTGTGATGTCCCCGTCAAACTCCAAACCCGCTATGCCTGCAGCTTCCATAATGTATTCACAGAGCTCTTCTCTTTCAAGTGTTTCGATAAAGTAATCATACTTTTCATTTAGCTTGTTCAGCTTTAGAGTCACTTGTTTTACATATTTCTTGATCTCTTTTTCCGTCAATCCGCTATCTTGGGTCAGGTTTTTCATAAACGAATCAAGAACCTTATTGGCAGCCCTGATATTTTCTTTCGTGAACTGATCATCACCATCTGCCATTCTCTTTTCCCACTCATTTACAGGCAGAGCCAGTTCCCCAAATTTCTTATCCTTTTCTGCATCCCTATTCTTAATTTTCTGCTTGGTGTAATACACTTCCTCAATGTTTTCACACACAGAGAGATCGCCATCTTGTACATGCGTATCGGGAAAGATGAGAGCCTTCATCTTAGGCAGATTTTCAGTAAAACGAATTGAGGGTATCTCCCCACAATTAATCAGCTTTAATTGTTCCAAATGCATCAATTCACCAATAGACGAAAAATCTTCAACCCCCTTGCAGCTCTCAAACTCCACATCACTCAGCGGAGCCTTCACTTTGCGAAGCGCACTAACATCTTTTAAACTCCTAAGATAATTCAACTGGAGCATTTGCAGGCTTGCTATCTCTTGGATTCCTTCAAGTGTGACAATATTTGATTGTGTTAAAATAAGCTCTTTTAAGCTTGTTAACCCACTAAATTCAGTGAGATTCCTGGCTTTCGGCTTATAGCTCCACAGCTGGGCTCTGGTTAGCTTACTTAATTCATTCAGTCCCGCCGTTTTACTCGGCAGTTTCCCGTATACTTCTTGCAGATTCTTAAGTTCTCCTATTTTAAAAACATTTCTAGTGGTTGTTTCATTTATCGATAGAATCCTTAGGTCCCTTAAGCTATAGATTCCGCTCATGTCTTTTATAAAGGAATTAAAAACATCCAAATGTTCAATACCCAGGCATTCATTCAAAAAATAAACATCTGGAGAATCAAAATCTGACACACCCACATGTTTAATGCTATGTTTATTGATATATTCCACACTCTCATTTATAGCGGCCGGATCTTCAAAGATTACCTTCTCACCAGTTTCACTCCTGCGGATATAGACATTCCCTTCATAATAAAACGGCATATGGATACCTCTTTTTCATTTAACTTACTGCATACTATAGAATTTCTCCGCCGCCATCCATTTTTCCTATCAACCAAAAAAGAGCTGCTATAAAAGCCGCCCCATCATAACGTTTTATACGTTTTCCTATAAAATACCCTTAAAACCTTTCGCCTGCTCATCCAGCTTTTTTGCTGCTTCCCCGATATCTTTAAATGCGGATACCGCCTGTTCATTAAGAACCTGATTTTCAGAGATGCCTGACTGCGATTGCAGGGTGGCGTCACTGATTTTGTTGATTTCACTTGATATTCCTTCAATATGGGCGTTGACTTCCTGAATGGAGTCCTGCACCCGGTTTGCGAGCTTTCGCACTTCTCCGGCAACGACATTGAAGCCTCTGCCATGCTCGCCGGCACGTGCTGCTTCTATGGCTGCATTTAGGGCGAGCAGGTTGGTTTGGGCTGCTATTTCCCGGATCGTTTTTACGATGCTGCCGATGGATTGTGCCTGTGATTTGAGAGAATGCAGGATTTCCAGGTTCCCTTTGGACTCAAGAACAAGCTTGCCTATTGCCTGAGCGGCCTCTTCACTTCTCTCAATTCCAGCTTTTGCTTTCTCACTAAGGGCTTCTGACATTTCCTGCAGCTGGGATGCCACCTGTGCTGTATTCGTTTCCCGTTCTGTTATATCTGTTGCAATCTTCACGACACCAGCGACCTTGCCGTCATTCCCGAAGACCGGTGTGTATGTAGCTTCGAGCCAAATAAGGTTTCCCTGTTTGGTCACACGCTGGATCTTTTCCTGAAAGCTCTTGCCATTGCGCAGATTCTTCCAAAGCTCCTGGTATTCCCTGCTGGCGGAAAATTCTGGGGTGCAAAATTGCTTATGCAGCATATTTGGCATCTCTTCTGCCCGATATTTCACAGTGCGGGCAAAATTTTCATTTGCCCAGAGCACTTTCCCATTCCCATCAAATTCAATCATCGCCAGAGAATTTTCAATTGCAGCCAAAACAGCTTCTTTTTCTAGAACCTGTGTGCTTTTAACATGATTAGGCTGATACGTTGTAAGCATGCTCTTCCTCTTTTCAAAAAAAGTTTATCAGAACATATCCTTACAAAAGAACTGTTCCCCTGTAAGTGCTGGCCGGTTGCGCTACTAGCTCGAATTCATTCAAGCGCCCAAATTACCTTGAATTCTCTTTGCTTCCAACTTGTTCTATTTATATGTCTATAGTACTAGTATCGGTTTGGCATCACAATTTTAAATGCTCTGCTCTTCAATATGCTGAAAATTCGAATAATTAAACATTAAGACCCATGATTCCCATAATTAGTAAAAGTAGAATAGAACTGTAAGAGATGATGAAGAAGGGATGGATTTATCTGAAAAATAAGCTGATTGCGTTATCTTTGGCTTCTGTTTTAAGCTTTTCACTTTTTCCGGAAAGTAGTTTTGCGGAGCAAACTGCTGTGGAAAACCAGGCGATCATACCTGGTGCGCACACAGTAACAGAACAATACTTTGACGGCGCCGGCAACAACTGGCTCACAACAAAGAATCCCCTGCAATATCAGCAGGCAACTCTTTACGGCAATATCGGCCTGACTCCTTATCTATGGGGAAATGCAGCAGAAGGAACCGGATGGCATCAAATGTACAAGCCTGCTTCTGTAACGGGGACTCAGGTAAATGGTGTTTTTGAAGATGCCCAGTTTGTCATCAGGGTTCCGGATCACTGGAATGGCCGGCTGGTAGTTTCGGGAATCCCGGCGACACGAAATGAAACGTCGACCGATCTGCTTTTCAGCGATTATGTATTGGAAAAAGGATATGCTTTTGCTGCGATCGATAAAGGCACCCAGGGTGAGGCTAATTCGGATGATCCATTTGCAAAAGTAAAAAATGCTTTAGTCAATGAAGATGATAGTGTAGCAGAATGGCATCAGCGGTTTCGCCAGATTACGAAAGCTGCTCAGCAGTACTTAGCCAGCCATTATTCGGATGGGCTGATCGATCCGGCAGACTCTTCTGATCCTGCGAGTGATTTAGTATCAGCAGAGCATAAGATTCCTACATATGCAATGGGAATTTCCAATGGCGGCTACGTCGTTCGCTATGCTCTTGAAAATGATGATCCGGAGAAAACCGGCGAACCCCGCCTGTTTGATGGAGGAGTCGACTGGGAAGGTGTTCTCTGGACGGAGAAAAAAGAAAACTTGATCAGTTCCCTGACCACTGTTGTGAATCATGCTGAGGAAGCTTTGTATGGCAGCGGCAAAGAACAGCAAAAAGCGGTTAAAGAGTTATACAAAGCAGGCTTGCCAAAAGGGTCGGAAAAACTGTGGGCCTACCATGATCAGGTTTACTGGTTTGTTTCGCTGAATATCTATCGGGATCATTTTGATCCTGAAGCACCCGGCCGGATGGAATGGAGCAATTACCTGAACTTCGTTAATGGCGTGAGAGATCGTTCCTATGATTCTATTTTTGAAGATTATAAGTATGTGACCCGGCCGAAGGAAGTAAAGGAAAATATTAAGGCGGTGGCCAATACTGGAGATATTGATGTGCCCTTGATTTCTTTCACAGGTTCCCTTGATTCGCTGATATTCCCGGAGATTCATGCCAAGGGCTATCAAGAGCTGGTCAAGAAAGCCGGAAAGCAGGATCTGCACAGAATGTATATGATCGAGAACGGCAACCATGTAGACAGCCTTGTCTGGAACCCAGGTACCGATCCGGATCAAGAACTTCAGCCTCTGCTGCCTTATGCTCATCAATCATTTGACCTGCTAGTTGACTGGGTGGAAAACGGTAATGCGGCCCCTGCGAGCAAAACGGTTGATGCACCGGAGAACCCGGTTAAGGTCATTAATTTGAAAACTGGGCTGGAACGGGATCCCCGTTAGGCTGGAGCAGATGTGGTTCGGAAATTAGACAAATGCTTTCCGCACAAATATTGAGCTTACCCGCACAGAAACTGATTTTAGTGGCACATGATAGCATCTCATGGCGGTTTTTTGTGGTAGAAAGATGCCCCAATCGTTATAGATTGGGGTTTTAAGCGTTTTTTAGTAAATAAGCTAGGGTTACCCCCAGGTTCGGACTCTAAGTGGTAAAATCACGTTCTCTCTGTCTGAAGTCACCTCGCTTCTGACTCTAAGTAGAATATTCCGGCTTCCTCTGTCCGAAGTTGCTCCAAGTTCGGACTCAAACTACTGCGTTTCTTCTTTCTCAGTCCGAAGTTGCCCAGGCTTCAGACTCAAAGTTGTAATATTTTCGCTCCGTCTGTCCGAAGTTACCCCGGGTTCGGACCCCCGCTCATCCTCTCCAAAACACATTATCATATCAGCGAAGAACCTTCCGGCTGCCCTCCATCAGCCACATCACTACCGGAAGCAGTCCAAAGGAAATCACGGTAATCCCCGTCCAGCCTCCAGTCTGCCATACCAGGCCGGCAAGCGTCCCTCCGGTTGCGACTCCAAGGTAATAGCTTACGAGATAGATGCTCGAAGCACCGGCTTTGTGATGGGCGGCGCGCTCATTTACAATAGCCGCCATCAGTGAATGCGCCACAAAGAACCCCAGACAGGTCAGGCATAGACCTATTACAATGACTGATAAAGAATGCACATTTGTAAGCAGGGTCCCTCCTATTAAAATGATTGTTCCAACTGAAACCAATGTGGTTTGCCTGAAATAAGCAGATAGTCTTCCGCCCATAACGGAGCCAACTATACCGAAACTGTATGCAAGGTAGGTAAAAGAAATATTTTTTACAGAAAGATTAAAAGGATCCTGTTCGAGGTAAAAAGGCAGGTATGTCCATACTCCTGTAAACGAAAACTGGAGGAAGATTCCCATCGCGAATGCAGGAAAAAGCTTCGTATTTTTCAAATGTGAGCCCATGCCTGACAAGTCTTTTTGTACAGATCTTTTACTGGGCTTAAAATAATGAGACTTTGGCAGAGTCATAAAATAAATGATGAATAGCAAAATGGAAAATCCAAATAGGAAGTAAACAGAAGTCTGCCAGCTGGCCATATCTGCAATGTACCCGACGAAGATTCGGCCGGCCATTCCGCCAATGGCATTGGCTGCAATATACATGGTGATGCCTAGACTGATGCTCCTAGGATCCAGTTCCTCCCCTAAATACGCGATGGCAGCTGCAGGCAGGCCCGCTATACAAAAGCCCTGCAGGAAGCGCAGCATCAGAAAGGCTTCAAAATTAGGCGCAATCGGCAATAGCACCAGCGGAATAATGGTGCAGACAAGCGTGAAATTCATTATGGAAACCCGCCCGATTCGATCAGACAGAAATCCGAAGAATAACAATCCGAAAATCATAGAAACTACAGCAGCAGACAGTGATAAACCGGCTGTTGCAGATGTGATGTCAAATGAATTCGACAGCAGCGGCATAACCGGCTGCACAAAGTATAAGTTAGCGAACACTAAAATGGATGCACTCGTCATCGCAATCATAATTTTTTTGAAGCCGGCATCCTGCAGTGAATATTTACTTGGTTCCTTTTGTAGAGCATTTACAGCAGTCATTTTTTCACCCTGTTCCATTAAAGCGTTAAATTCATCATACCATTTTTTAAAGGAAATCGAAAAACTCTGATTTTTCTCTTCGTATGATTTCCTTTACGAATATCCTTCTACTATTTTTGAAACAGCGCGCACCTTCATTCCAAGTGTCCTAAATGTTATAATAAAGGAATGTACTTTACAGGGCAGCCTGTTACGTTAACAGGTGCCTTGCTTTAATAAATTCGACAAAATTCGGGTGGTGCCTGTCACCAATGAGGAGGTATGAACATGATTCCGGAGCGGTTTTTGGAGCCCTTGGAGTTTGCAGCGAATGAGCTGAAGGGGCTGGTGCGGGCTGAGAATGAGGAGGATGTGCGCCTTGTACAGAAGGGCTTGATGCTTTTTCGGCAGGGGCTTGTGTATCAGCTGCGCTTTGAAGGTGATAAGGTGCTGGCGACTGTACAGGATGTGACTCCGGCAAAGGTTGTACTGGATCTTGAGTTCATTCATTTGAGTGAGTGTTCCTGCCCAGCTGAAGGATTCTGCCGCCATCAGACTGCTGTCTTTCTGCAGCTTCTCTCTAAAGCCAGAAGTGTGTCCATGTGGATTGAAGAGTGGAGGAAGCCGATTAAGGAAAAGCAGACCGCCAAGAATTGGGGACTTCAAAAAGCGAAGGATCTTTTGAAATCCTCCGGCCAGATGAAGGCGGATTATGATCGCTGGGCTGCTGCATTCGAAGAAAGCTTTACCGAGCTGATGGAAAAACAGGGAGAACCCCGTCCTTATGTACTTCCTGAGCTTTTCCATGTGTATCTGCGCCGCATGAAAGCGGGAGCACCGGTGGAGCAGGAATGGAAGCTTCTTTACCTTCTGATCGGCTATGTTTTTTCTTTTAAAAAGCTGATGGCGCTGAGCAGGAAGTACGGCCATGGCGAGGAATTGATTGACCGCTACTACCGCCATCTCTATCAGTCCCTTATGGAAGATTCCGTTGAGATCATGAATAAATTGTCGGTGCACTCCCTCCCCTTCGCTTTCGATCAATTTATCGAAAAGCTGAAGGATGATTCTGCGGGACTGATCACCGGTTCTTTTGGGATGGAGTATGAACGAACCCATCTATACCGGCTGTTATGGACGCATTTTTTCAAAAAGAAAGAGTGGCGTGAAGCGGAGATCGAGAAGCTGAAATCCTCCATAGAGGAAGAGCCTAACCTGCCGTTATTGGCTGGCTATGTGCATCTTCAGATTCTTGAACGCAATGATGAACAGGCACTCAGTGTTTTAAATGTGCAAAATGTCTTAATGACTCCTTATTTGCTTTACTGGCTCGATTACTTTTCAGCCAATAAGGACTGGAATCGGATGAGCCCGTATGCAGAAGCATTTATCCATAAATTACGTGATTATCTGAAAGAAATTGATGACTATTACGCCTGCATGGATTTTACCCGGATGTCCATCAAGGCGATTTCTCCATTTTGCCTGGAAAGCAGCAAAATGGATTTGTACGAGAAAGCCTTGATGGAGACGCTGCCGTACAGCTACAGTGACTATGAATATTTGCTTTTTGAAAAAGGCGAATTCATGAAATGGGCGGACCTGCAGGCGTTTATTGGCTTTGATCTTGATTCTCTTGGCAAGGACCGGATCAGGGAAATCAGCAAAAAGGAGCCCTCCATCCTCCTTCCGCTTTATCATCAGTCCATCACTGGCCATATTAATATGAAAAACAGAGATCATTACCGCGAGGCCGTCCGGAAAATGAAAAAGCTTCGCACGCTGTACAACAAGCTGAAACGCCAGGAAGACTGGCAGCTTTTTCTTGAATTGCTGCTCGAAAAAACGAAACGTCTTCGCGCCTTTCAGGAAGAATGCAAAAGGGGTAAGCTAATCGATGCTTAAAACGAGATTTCTCCATGTGAAAGTGAAACCAATAACCAATGAACGCTACCTAATTTTTGCTGTTAATGAAGAGGGACGCCTGCTTTCTCCGAAGGAATGGAAGCCTCTTCTTTTTAACCATCACAGGGAAAGCTTTTTCGGAACCATGCTTGATGCTGCAGAGGCAGACGGGATTAAAGGGATCTCCGTAAGCGGATGGCAGCTTGTCACCCTGTTTGCGGCAGAGCAATTCAACCGTTTGATTGATTGGAGCTGGGATGAAACGGCCGAAATTCTGCTGGCCTCCTCTCATGCTCTTTATGATTCGATCGTGGACCAGGAATGGATGCCGGATTTTGCCGCCTGGGAACAGGATCAATTCCGCTGGGCACTGCCGGAAAGTGTGATCGCCGAATTTGGCACAAGCTTTTGGGAGCAGACAGTAGAAGGCTCTCCAGTCAGGGAGTTTATCGGGGATTTATTCCACCGCTCCCTTGATGGCTATATGAATCAAAACCATGAAGCGAAAGCGCAGTTCGGTGAGAAGCTTGAAGCCTTGCGGAGTGAGCATCTCTCACCAAGGGATCTTGCAGCTTATTTCGATGAAGAAAGCTGGCAGGAATGGATCGGGGTCAAAGCAATTGAAGCTCCTTTCTCAATCGGACTTAAGCTTGAAGAGCCCGGGGATATCGATACCAGCTGGGATTTGACTATATTTCTGCGCGGAAAAAAGAACCCTGATGTATTCGTCGATTACAGGGACTATTCGAATTATCCGCAAGAATGGCATGATTATGAGGATTCAATTGAAAAAGAGATCCAGCGCTGGCTGGAGCTTTTCCCATGGCTTGAAGGCAAGCCCGGCGAGATTTCGACTATGCTGACGGAAGATGAAGCCTGGACTTTTCTGACAGAGGCAAGCGAAACCATGCTGGCACTCGGCGTGGAAATCCTGCTTCCATCATGGTGGCAGGCTATGAAGAACGCAAGCCTCAAGGTTAAGGCAAAAGTGAAAGGAACCGGAGGCCACCGCCCCTCTTTTGTCGGGCTGCAGTCGATGCTTGATTATGATTGGCGCTTCAGCATGAATGGCGTTGACTTAACAGAGGAAGAATTCCGGGGCATGGTAGAGGAAAAAAGACGTCTCGTCTACGTTCGCGGCCGCTGGATTAAGCTGGATCCCCATTTTGTCCGCCATATCCAGGATTTAATGAAGAAAGCGGAAAAGGAAGGTTTGCATGTCCGTGATTTGATCGAGCAGGAGCTTATGGCTGACGGGAGCCCGCAGGAAGACGAGCTGGATAATCCTAAAACATTTGCCCGGATTCAGATTGAGCTTAACCGCCAATGGAAACAGATGGTGAAGCAGCTCCGCGATATTAAAAACCTTCCGCTTGAAGAAGTCCCTGCAAGCTTCAAGGGTGATCTCCGCCCTTACCAGAAGCTCGGGATGAGCTGGCTGCTGTTTTTGCGCCGCTATGGGTTTGGTGCTATTTTGGCAGATGATATGGGACTTGGAAAAACGATTCAGCTGATCTCTTATCTTTTAAAAGTAAAGAAAGAGGAAGATAGCGGACCTTCGCTCATTGTGTGCCCTACTTCTGTCCTCGGCAACTGGCAAAAGGAAATCGAGCGCTTTGCCCCTGGCATGAGCGTATATCTCCACTACGGATCCAACCGGCTGAAGGGAGAAAGCTTTTCTGAAAAAGTAATGGAGTCTGATATTGTGCTGACCTCCTATGGACTAACCCATATGGATCTGGAAGATTTTGAAGCAATCGAGTGGAGTTCCATTTCGATTGATGAAGCCCAAAATATTAAAAATGCCCAGACAAAACAATCTAGGGCTGTCCGGAAGTTAAAGGGCAAGCACCATATTGCCCTCACCGGCACGCCGATGGAGAACCGCTTGACCGAGCTCTGGTCCATTTTCGATTTTACGAACCACGGCTATCTCGGCAGTCTCGGGCATTTCCAGAAGCGCTATGTTCTGCCGATTGAGAAGGATGACAACAAAAATAAAGTTAAGCAGCTGCAGGCCTATATCCGCCCCTTCCTGCTCCGCCGCACGAAAAAGGATGAGGATGTAGCCTTAAACCTGCCCGATAAGCTTGAGCAGAAGGAATATTGTCCGCTGACTGCTGAACAGGCTTCCCTATATGAGCAGCTTGTCCAGGATACATTCGCACAGATCGAAAAGCTTTCCGGGTTTGAGCGCAAAGGCCTGATTCTGCAGTTATTAAGCCGCTTAAAACAGCTGTGCAACCATCCGGCCCTTTATTTAAAAGAGGAGAAGCCTAAGCATGTCCTTGAGCGTTCTGTAAAGCTTGAAAAATTAAGCGAACTTGTTGGCGCTGTTCATGAGCAGGGAGAAAGCTGCCTGATTTTTACCCAATATATCGAAATGGGAAATATGATCGCCCGTCTGCTGAAAAAACAATTCGGATTTGACGTGCCGTTTTTAAACGGAAGCGTGCCAAAGCAGGAGCGGGATTCTATGATCAGCCGTTTTCAGAACCATGAGTTCCCGGTATTCCTGCTGTCGCTAAAAGCAGGCGGAACCGGTTTGAATCTGACGGCAGCAAACCATGTTATCCATTATGACCGCTGGTGGAATCCTGCTGTGGAGAATCAGGCGACTGACCGCGCCTACCGGATTGGGCAAAAACGCTTTGTTCATGTGCATAAAATGATTGCCACCGGCACACTCGAGGAAAAAATAGATGCTATGCTTGAAAAGAAGCAGTCCCTTAATGATCAGATCATTACTAGCGAGAACTGGATTACCGAGCTTTCAACAGATGAGCTGAGGGATCTGGTTCACCTGACATAAAATTGATTCAGTCTTCAAGTCCTTGATATGCATAAAGGCTTGAAGGCTTTTCTTTTATTTTCGCATATTCCGGCTTATTAGGTTTTTGCGTCAGAAAAGTGACTTTGCTGCCTTCCTTAATAATAAAACAGGATAGCAGCTGGTATGAAGGCTTCTTGTTCCCTGCGTTAATGGCCACATGGCTTAAAAAGAAGTTAAACTTGTAGTGAAGAGTTCTTTCCGTATCGTTGATCAAAAGTGAAGTTTGAGTTCTAAGAGGAATTCTTTGATAGGATTTGTTATTTTGAAGCTTAAGGAGCTGAAGTGCATCATAGAAGCTTGGCTGATGATTGGTATTTAGACTCTTATTTTCTGTTTGAAAATAAAGGTATCCGGTTTCTTCCCCATTATCCATTAAATTGAACCTCCTTTTTATTATTTTCAAAAAGTATATTCGACATATTCCGTGAAAATCCTCCCTGGTTCTTAATGCCTATTCAGCAGTATTTATTATTTGTGAATATTAATCACATTTATAATTGTGACTGCCGTTCACAAACAGCCCTTTTACACTTTATTCCCGCTAAGTTAAAAGAAAGAAAGCAAATGGCGGTGAAAAGGATGTCTTTACCTGAAATACTGAAAAAGTTAAGAACGGACCGAAAGTGGACTCAGGATTTTGCTGCTGAAATGCTGAAAGTGGATCGCTCAACCATTAGCAAATACGAAACAGGCAAGGTCACCCCCACTTACCAAACCCTCGTACAAATGGCAGAAGTATATAAAGTGGACAAGACCTTATTGACTGATGAATTGGAGAGCCCGTCCTCCTACTCAGCGGCGGACAAGTCCGTTTTAAAAGAAAACCCGGATGATAAGGACATGGAGATGATCCGGGAAATCATCAGCCATTTTCCTGACCTGAAAAAATCCCTCCTGGACATATACACCTTTAACGAAAAGAAAAAAGCCCTGGCTGTGAGAATGATTAAGAACAACATTCATGCATTGAAAGAATTTTAGGTTATTCGACAAAATTCGGGTGGTGCCTGTCACCACAAAAATAACCCGGCACAAGAGTACCGGGTTCCAATTTGGGGAAGTTTTGGGGATAAAATTGATTCTCTATATGGAAGGAATATGTGTGGACAGCTGGGTGGGGGATGCCGTCAGTTCATGATGGAGAAGCGTTTAGGTGTTTGCCGCTCTTGTGTATGGCTGTTTTGCATGACCGTTTCACGGATGAGCGATTCAAGCTGGAGGACCCGTTTGTTCAGATCATCAACTCTCTGGTTTGATTTTCCGAGCATCTTGATGAGGCTTTCGAGCATATATTCCAATGCCTTTTCTCTTTCAGACCCTTCATTCAAAATGGCAGCTCCTCCTTGGTCACGGTCACCGGGATGTCCTCTGTCTTTTTCCGGTCAAGGAAGCGGACTGATTCCGCTACCACCTCTGTTACATAAATCCTTTTCTTTTCCTGATTATCATAATGCCTCGTCTGAATTCTTCCGGTTATTCCAATCAGGGTTCCCTTCCGGCAATACTGCGATGTATTTTCCGCGGTTTTTTTCCATAAGGTGCACTGCACAAAATCCGCATCGACTTCACCCTTCTGGCTGCGGTACTGACGGTTTACTGCCAGCGTCACATTCGTCACCGGAATTCCTTCCTGTGTCCTTTTTAGCTCAGGATCCCTTGTCAGCCTTCCCACCAGGGTCACTTGATTGATCATGGTTTTCATCTCCTCTCTTTGATAGCCTTATCATAGCCGGAACTTCTCAACTGTGTAAAAAAGCCAAAATGTGTTTTTCACAGTGCTTTTTCGGCAAAAACACCCCTAAAATTCAATTTCAAGCTCATTTTCTGCAATAAACTGCCTCGAAAATACGATTTTCAGCATTAATAAAAAGAAAATTCGACATACCCTCAAATTCGCTTTCAGTATGGGCTGTGTTATAATTTTTTATAGACAACTTATTTTAGAGATGGAGGTAAGCCATGAAAACATTTAAACTTGTTTCTCTGCAATTGGTGGAAGAAAATGGCCTGATTGATATTGAACTGGATGATGGATTGATTATCAATAAAGAAGATGAGAAGAGCAACTGGCTTCTGGAGGCATTTATTGATAAATCCTATCTTGAGTACTTCAAAAAGCGCGCTGATGATAAAGACGAGCTGACCATCCAAGTTGTTATTACCAAAAAAGAAAACGATCCAGCCGCATTCCAAACTAAAATTACCTCTATCAGCGAACTGGAAAACCATATCAGCATCCTTTTTGAGGGATCACTCAAAAGAACGAAAAACGATTACGCCGAATTGCTGCTTCAGGACCTCTTGGACAAGGGCTATATCGGCGACAGCCTGCTCGAAGAATTTAAGGAAAAAATGCATAGCAAGCCGCGTCTGGCTGCTGCAGCAAAGGAAAATAAAGAAACTCCCGCTCAGTCATGACGGGAGTTTTTTTAAACTATTACTTATCCTTATTATCCTCATCCTGCATATCAAGCTTATCTTCCACAGCATCTTCACCCGGCTCGTTGTTGTCTTCCATCATGTCGCCGTCGTCATCTGTGTTGATGTCGTTGTCATCTGTGTTTTCATTTAAATCATTCGTCATGTCACCGTTGTTGCCGTTTTCACCGTTCATATCGCCATCATTTACATCACCATTATTATCCTCAGTGATTGTATCATCTTCCGGCGGCGGCTCCTGATTGTCAGTGGCACAGCCTGCTAGTAACATGGCGGAAAGAACGGATCCTCCGATAAGTTTTAAAAGCTTTTTATTCATTGTAAAAGCTCCTTTCAAAAGATGTATTGTTGACCTGCTGCATTGGTCTTCCTTTATATTTCCCAAAAAACGAAACAACTTGCATATTTTTTTACAGAAAAAATCCCGCACATTGTGTACGGGATTGTCAATCATTATCGTTCAATCGCAAACATAATTTCTGCTTCCATCGCCACTTCGCCATCCACGGTCGCAACGGCTTTGCCTTTTCCAATTCCTCTGCGGACGGAGAGCAGTTCAACCTCCATGATGAGTGTATCGCCCGGCCGCACCTGGCGTTTCCAGCGGCATTTTTCCACACCTGCAAAAAAGGCGAGTTTTCCTTTGTATTCATCCAGTGACAGCAGTGCCACAGCACCGGTTTGCGCGCAGGCTTCAAGTGTCAGGCATCCCGGGAATACATTGTAATTAGGGAAATGCCCATTGAACACTTCCTCGTTGGCACTTACATTCTTTTTGCCGACAGCTCTTTTTCCGGGCTCAAGCTCTTCAATGGAATCCACGAACAGGAATGGATATCGGTGAGGGATTATTTCTTTGATTTCTTCTACATTCAATTTCATATGTATCGCTCCCATGCATTATTTAGTACCAGATACTAATAGCTTATATTTATTTTACTAAAAAAATGGTGATACGCAAAGTGCCAACAAAAAAAGAAGGGTTTGCCGCCCTCCTTTTCATTTCTATTCTTTTTCCACCAGTTCAACTATATGCATCCAGGTGGACTTTAAAAAAATATCCTTTACTTCTCCGCCGCCAATGACCCCATACCCGACCGCGGCTCCTGCCGTAACGCTCAGGAAAATTAAAAGCACGACAATAATAATCCGAAGCCAGATCGGAATGAGACGGATGCGAACCCGCCCTTTACGCGGTGACTCATCTTTGCTGTGTTCTTTATTCAGTTGTTCACGCGTCTTGACTGCTTCTTGATTACTGTTGTTTACTGACATTTTATTTCCCCTTTTTATCTAACGTATTCCGTTGACCAGCCCCATCATTTGATCAGCCATGGAGACGGATCTGGACTGAAACTGATATGCCCGCTGGAGGTTGATCAATTCTGTCATTTCCTTGGACAAATCCACATTGGAATGTTCCAAAGAACCCTGGGCTATTCCAATCTGTCCGCGGAGCGCACCGTTCAGCTCTGTATAAATCCCCTCGCCATCTATTCCATCCGGCAGGCCAAGAAGATTATCGCCTTTTTGCTCCAGGAATTGAGGCTTGTTGATCAGAACCACTCCAAGATTGAATTCCTGGATGGCACCATTGGCTGCTTCTGCCAAAAAGCTTCCTGTATCGGTTAGTTTTAAATTTTTAGCCTGTCCATTTATTATAATCGAATTATTATTTTCATCAAGAACCGGAAGTCCGTCAGCTGTCACAAGCATGGTCTCATTATCTGAAACCGGTGTTAAATAAAAAGCGCCCGCTCTGGTAAAACGCACCGCTGCTCCGTCTTCCGTCTGCTCCAGCACACGGAAATACTGGCCTTCCTTTGTGAAAGCAAAGTCCAGCGGCCGGTCCGTTGCCTTTAATGAACCCTGCTGCATGACGATTTGGGACTGCGCCAGCTTTGCACCCACGCCCTGCCTGATGCCTCCCGGTGTCAGTCTTCCTGCCTCGGCAGCCGGACTCCGCTGATTATTGAACTGCTGAAAAAGCAAATCAGTAAAATTGGCTTCCCGTCTTTTATAGCCCGCTGTATCAATGTTGGCCACATTATGGCTGACAATATCCATCTGCTTCTGCAGCTGGGCCAGAGTATTTGTTGCCGTGATCATGGTTCGATTCATTGTTTTTCCCCCTTAGCGGGTCTGCCGCTGGACATTACCCGATCCGCCCGATTTCATTTGCGGCTTTCTCCATACTGCGGTCATATGCCTGCAGAACCTTTTGGTTTGCTTCAAAAGAGCGATAGGCTGCCATCATATCCGTCATTGTACGGGAAGCATCTACATTGGAACGCTCCAGATAGCCCTGCTGAAGCTTGAATTGGACATTCTGTGCATTATAGGCATTTTCGAGGATACTCTCTTCGGTCGCTGCAAAAAGACCGTCGCCTTCTTTTCGCAGGCTTTCGGGGTTTTGGGCAAAAGTGATACCGAGTCTGGCTGTTTCGCCCGCTTCACCGATAATCACACCATCTTTACTTACTGTAAAACGGTCACTGGAGAGCTGAATCCGCTCACCCGCATCATCTAAAATATATAATCCGCCTGCTGTCGTCAAAAAGCCCCCGGCATCGAAGGTAAAATTCCCATTTCTCGTATAGCGCGGTTCGCCATCGTTTCCAGCAGCGTTATAAAAAACGGTCCCTCTTATGCCTGTATCCGGATTAACCGGCAAATTAAGATCCAATAATGCCAGGTCTGTCCCGAGGCCTGTTTCCTTCATATCACCCTGCATGAAGGACGGAAGCGTCTCCTGCATATAAACCCCTGTAGTCAGTCTGCCCACTTCATTATTAAAAGGAAGGTTTAGTCCATTTTCAGTCGGCACGGTCTGCCGGCCAATGCGCTGCAGAAGCATCTCCGGAAAAGCCCTCAGGCTCGTCTGGTCTGCTTTAAAGCCGGGTGTATTGGCATTCGCCATATTATTTGTCAGTACTTCCGTTCTCCTCTGCTGTGCAAGCATACCGGAAGCAGCTGTGTAGAAACCTCTAAACATCTGTTTCACCTCTACTTATTCCGAACAATATATTCTAGCTCTATTATAAAAAACTTTCCGACAATAAACATTAATAATTTAAAGAGTTAAGTCAGGTTTTGCAAAAAGCTGTACCTTTATTTCATCGGCTGATATGGAAAAATGTTTACAAGGTGACCCTAAAAGAAAAAACCCGCCAAAGTGGCAGGTTCCTAAGTTATACAAGCTTCTTCTTTGGAAGCTTATCAATATTATCAAGCATGATGCCAGTTCCAACAGCTACGCAATCCATCGGATTCTCTGCAATTAATACAGGGACTTTCAGCTCTTCCGCCAAAAGCTGGTCGATTCCGTGAAGAAGTGCGCCGCCTCCTGTTAAAATAACCCCGCGGTCAATGATGTCTGCAGACAATTCAGGCGGTGTGCGTTCCAGCACGCTTTTAGCAGCCTGGACGATGACATCAACAGATTCTGCCAAAGCACCCTGAACTTCCTCGGATCGAACTGTAATGGTTCTTGGAAGACCTGACACCATATCGCGGCCGCGGATTTCCATTTCTTCGTTTTTGCCGCCAGGAAATACAGTCCCAATCGTTACTTTAATGTTTTCAGCTGTTCTTTCACCGATTAAAAGCTTGTACTCTTTTTTGATGTATTGAAGAATTTCGTTGTCAAACTTATCTCCGGCCATTTTTATGGATGAAGACGTCACAATGTCACCCATTGATAAAACCGCGACATCTGTTGTACCCCCGCCGATGTCGACAACCATGTTACCGCTCGGCTGGAAGATGTCCATGCCTGCTCCGATGGCCGCAACCTTCGGCTCTTCTTCGAGGTAGATCTTTTTACCGCCGCTTTTTTCAGCCGCTTCCCTGATCGCTTTCTGTTCAACACCTGTCACATTTGTCGGGCAGCAGATCAGAATGCGCGGCTTTGATAAGAAGCCTTTAACATTCAATTTGTTGATAAAATGCTTCAGCATCGCTTCTGTTACATCGAAGTCAGCAATAACCCCGTCTTTTAGCGGTCGGATTGCCACGATGTTCCCCGGCGTACGGCCGACCATGCGGCGTGCTTCTTCTCCTACGGCCAGCACCTTGTTTGTATTTCGGTCAATTGCCACTACCGATGGTTCATTCAGCACAATACCGCGGCCTTTAACGTGAATTAGCACGTTGGCTGTTCCTAAATCAATCCCAATATCCCTAGCAAACATTTCTTTTTTTCCTCCTTGCAACATGGCCAGCTTCTGTCCGCACCTTTGAAGGCTCTCTCTATTTAGGCATTCTGAAAGCGAACTTCGCTTATTAATTTTTTAGTTAGATGATCAAATCATTATTCGCAACAGCAGTTCAAGCCACGCAAAAAAATCAGTTCTTTAATAAAAGAAATGATTTTGCCTGGCGTCTCTTTAGGAGTCCTAGTCTTTACGAACCAAGTTCTATCCTAATTTTATATTTTATCACATTCCTTGTGAAAGCAGTAACATTTTGACAGAATTTGTGAGACTTTTTGAGGGTTTTTGTCGAAATTGGGAAAACGATGCAGGCGACTTGAGAAGGGGCTTAAATCCATAGAGCAAAGCCTTGGTTTTAGGCTATGGAATCAGCTTATGAGCTTTTAGCCCCCGGAGCCGCAATTGAGGTTCATGTACAGCTTGGAAAATTAGCCGTGACACTGTTAAAATGGCAGTTTTTAGCCTTTGACGCCTTTATCGGCGCCATTTGTTTCATTTCATTTAACTGGCTCTTCTTCCATTTCTTCTTTTTTATACTTCATTTTAGTGGCTTCCCCGCCGCGCAGATGGCGGATCGATTTATGATAATCCAGGATTTCCTTTACTTCGTTTGCCAGTTCAGGATTGATTTCAGGCAGTCTTTCCGTCAAGTCTTTATGGACTGTACTTTTGGATACGCCAAACTCCTTCGCGATTACGCGAACCGTTTTTTTCGTCTCCACGATATACTTTCCAATCTTGATAGTTCTCTCTTTGATGTAATCGTGCACACCACTCGCCCTCCCCAATTTGGATGTGAGAAGTGTGAAATGAGACTCGCTTTCTGTCTGGATTTTAACTGTATTCCGCATGGGTTCCTGATTAATTGAAGTTAATCGTACATGCGCCTGAAAAGCTTGCTTTCAGTTTGCGATAATTAAACATGTCCTCAACATATTCATTAGTTTAGTAAAACGATCCCTCACTTCATACATTCTCTTTGTAAGGTTTGTAACAGTTTATTAGCTTGGTTGAGGGAATATGCACGAAAAACGCAATAAGGACAAGGTTTTGTGTAAATTTTTTGAAAATAGGACATCTGGAAGTCAAAATAAGAAATGTTTTCAAAAAATCCTTTGGGGTAATTAAAAATTAAGCAGTCTAAAGACCGATGTCCACTTCCCTAATTTTAAATGTTCAATTTATAAGTTTCGGGACTTTCCCCGCAGATTCGACAAAATCCTTCATTGCCGGTTAATTCATCGCGGAAACAATAAACCATTTCATTTTCATCAGAAAATTGCATATATCTAGGAATTACAGAGCGCATTGAACTATATGCATTTTCGGAAACAAGAGAAAAGAGCCAGGAACTCCTCCCTATTGTGAAGCGGATATTTATACCGTACTATTTTTTTCGGAAAACAATTCATTTAATTGGTTATGACACCACAATATTCCAATAGATAGGATGAATATAGTATGCAAACACGCAAGGAAAGGATTCTAAATGATAAAAGAAAGAAGATAAAAGCAAGAGGAATGACAGCAGCCAGCACCCTTTTTGCAGCAGTAATTGCATCAGCCGGTTTCAGCGCTTCAGAAAATGAAGCTTATGCATTGACAGGATTCTATAAAGTGAAGCAGGGAGATACTTTATATAAAATCTCCAGAGAACATGATATGACTGTTAAAGAATTGAAAGCGGTTAACCGGCTTAAGTCTGACAAGATCCAGCCGGGCCAAACACTGGAGGTTCGGATTGAACGGCATACAGAAGATTCCTTTAATAACCAGACAGCTGTTTATACCGTGGTGCCGGGTGATACACTTTGGGGAATCGCAAAGCGCTACCGTATGAATGTCAATGAACTGAAAACATTGAACAAATTAAAAAGGGATATGGTCCTCATCAATCAAAAAATAATCATTAAAGGGGATATTTCCAAAACAAAGGCTATCATTACCGGTGCAGCAGACAATTTTACGGTCGAATTTAAAAGCGGGAATGATTATTTTACATTAAAGGTACCGTATGGGACAGCACTGTCTTATCAAAAAATGTCAGGAAAAGAAATCCTCGTGGTTTACAAGGACGATGCTCTGATCAATATACAATAAAGGGATGGAAAGCCGGATTCAGCCGGCTTTTCTTCGTTAACCACATCACCCACCCGCTCATCAACATTCCACCCACGTATGTCTGACGCTTAATAATGCAGAGATCTCATTTGACTCTCTGTTGCTTTAATCAATTCCCCCCAGGTTTTATGGCCCCTCAGCTGAAATTGAAAAAGCAGCTCAACAAATAGGTAAGCGGTCGTTAAAGCGTCCCCAGCTGCACAATGGCGGTCATATATGCGGGTGCCGAATGCCATGGCATACCTTTCAAGGTCACGCATATCGCAAGACGGAGCAATAAATCCAATCAGATCCAGCGTATCAATGGTCAGGAAATTTTTTAATGCAAGCTTTTCGCGCTTACATTCACTCTTTATAGCCAAGGCATCGAAGCTTACATAATGCCCAATCAGGCATACTGCCTCCCTTGATTCGACATACTCAAAAAAGCTCTGAATAGCTTCCATGGCCTGCGGGGCATCTTTTACCAGCTCATCGGTAATGGAGGTTAGTTCTTTTATTTCCCGAGAAATTTGTCGTTTTGGGTTAACATATGTCTGAAAAAGGTCCTTTTCCAGCACCTGAAATCCTTTTACCGGAACGGCGCCAATTTCAATGATCCGGTCTGCCGCAGAAACCTGAAATCCTGTTGTTTCCGTATCAAAAACAATAAAATTCAGATCTTCCAGGGGAGTGGATAATGGAATATTTTCATATTTTAATGAACATGACACATTTTTTCTGAGAAAGAACATACCAGCCTCCTTTTTAGCTATAATGAGAATTTTGCAATTGCCTGGCTCTGCAGCTCCTTTAATGTCTTTAAGCTTAGAATCAATTCTTCTTTTTCACGGGTAGACATTCGGGAAAATGAGACAACGGAAGATGGTGCGGCACCGTTTTCTTCCTGCTGCCAGCGCTGGGTGACATACAACGTCAATATAGTGCTTACAGAACCACTCAAATCGTGTGCAAACTCCTTTGAGAATACCTGCCTTTCCTGCAGGAAATCTATTTTCTCAAGCGGTGTGCCTGATAGTTTCCCATGCATCAGTGACAGTATCTGCAGGCTATGGTGATAGGGAAATAAAACTTCTTTTTTCATATCCATGCTTTTGCGCTGCAGCTTAAATAAGGACCGTAGCGGCTGATCCAACGTGGGAATGACATGTTCCCTTTCAAGCTGTGCCAGCCGGTATAAAAAAATCCTGGACCTTTTCATCTGCTCCCGAGCCATTGCTTCAAATTTTGCATGCAGCCCTTCACTCCCCGCAATTAGCCGATAGGAGAAAAAGTTTTGCGCTAACAGTAAATTGTCGTTAGTGGATTGAAGCAGCCAGGTTCGCAGCCGCTCCTCCCATACTGCCAGTGAACCCCTCCATTTCTGCTCACTGCACATCATGAGGCCCTTGCACCGAGCGTAGCCGGCACTCTCCATGTTAGAAGTGATCCTATTTCCCAGCTCTTCAAAAAAATCCTCTGCTTCCTCCGATTGGCTCTCATAAACCAGGAAATGGTCCTGATCTGTGAGCATGAACTGTTCTCCACGGCCGCTGGAGCCCATGTGATAGAAAGCAAATTCGCATGGCTGCTGCAAGCCTTTTTCCCTCAGTTCAGAAATTGATAGTGCTATAATTCTGCCGCTCATGCGATCGTATAGCTTTGTAATGATCTCAAGCGTTTTTAATACAGGAACACGGTCTCTTATTAAAGAATTAATTATCTCATAGATGCCGGTTTTTACTTGCGGAAGGCTGTCTCGATCGGCTTTTTCGATTTTTTGAACCGTCTTTATCACATTCTCATTTTTCTTTCTCAGCAAATCTGATAGTGTCACTATCCCTGCGACCTTTGAATCTTCCATTACGGGCAGGTGTTTGATTCCCTTAAACAGAATCAGTGAAAGGGCGTCATAATAATAAGCGGACCTTGATACCGTAACCGGACCCGCTGTCATAATGGTGCTTGCTGGAGCAGTAATATCTGCCCCTTCAGCAGCAACCCCTTCCACAATGTCTCTTTCCGTAATAATTCCTTTTAAGCTGTCCTTATCTGTAACGAGGACTGAACTAATCTTTCTTTTAAGCATGAGCCGGGCTGCTTCCTGAATGGTTGCAGCCGGGCTGACTGCGGCTGCCTCACTGCTCATAACATCCTGAACCCGGATCATGAATGCATCATTTTCCCCATAATCTGTTGCAAGCTTGACCTGTTCTGCAAGTGACGTGTATACATCCTTCAATCTCACGGCAACCTGAGTCAGCAGGTAATCATGAACTGCAGGATCATCCCATCTTTTTCTCACCACTTCAAACGGAATGAACATCGCCGTTACCTCACTGGAGGCTTTGACTTCGACAAGCTCAACAGAGGTCTGTTTGGATACACCCAGGAAATCGGCGAGGCTGGAAAATCCAATCAACTCTCCTGTCTGGACCACTTCGAGCACTTCCTCCCTCCCGCTGTGGTCATTTTTCACAAATACCTCTGAAAGACCTTCTAATAGGAGCAGAAGGCCTTCACGAGGTTTATTTTTTTTCAGTATCACGTCATTTTTTTTGTAGTGGCGTACTTCGCACATGGATAGAAGTGAAAGGGCCATGTCAGATTCCACCCCATGAAAAAAGGGGTGAAACCGCACAGCCTCGAGATTGTATAGGTTATAGAGATTTTGATCCATCATCGTTCATCCATACTTCACCATCTTTATATACCATTTGCTCCGGATAGCGAAGATCCATAACTTCCTCCTGAATTTTTTGCGAAGGAGCAGCTGTCATGAGAGAAACAATGATATTAGCTGCAAATGCAGCTGTGGCACCAAACACACCGGCACCTGTATCAATGATTCCCAAGATTGTAAATCCTCCATATTTAGCTGCAAAGATGTACGCCAAGGTAACACCTAACCCGACCAGCAGGCCGGCAATAACCCCCTGTGAGTTTGAACGCTTCCACCAGACACCCAGAACTAGCGCCGGGAAGAATGTCCCTGTCGCGAGCGCGAATGCCCAGGCAACAATTTGCGTAATGGCTCCTGGCGGGTTAAGCGCGATCACACCGGCCAAAAGAGTGGCGATGACAATAGACCATCGGGCAACTGAAAGACGTGTTTTTTCAGTTGAATTCGGCTTTAGCACCCGGTAAAAAATATCGTGAGCAAATGCGGAAGAAATCGCAATCATCAAACCTCCGGCCGTTGATAACGCAGCAGCCATTGCACCTGCTGCCACAAGACCGATGACAAACATGCCAAGATTGGCAATTTCCGGTGTCGCCATAACCACAATATCATTCGAGATAATGAGTTCGTTCCATTGAAGGACTCCGTCGCCATTGCCATCTGCTACTTGCAGCTTGCCTGTATCAACCCAGGTCTTTGTCCAGGCTGGGAGCTCCGTAATTTTGCTGCCGGCAACCTGTGTCATTAAAATGAAACGGGAGAATGCAGCGTATGCAGGTGCAGACAGATACAGCAAGCCGATGAACAGCAATGCCCATGCTCCCGACCAGCGGGCTGCCTTCATCGTTGATACCGTATAGAAACGGACAATTACGTGCGGCAGTCCTGCAGTACCAGCCATCAGGGTAAACATAAGGGCAAGGAACTGCCACTTTGTTCCATTTGTAAATGGCGCAAAGTATTCAGAGATCCCCATTTCACGGTCGAGCTCACCCATTTTACCTACAAGCTCTCCGTAAGAAAGCCATGGTGCCGGGTTTCCTGTAATTTGCAGGGACATGAAAACGACTGGAATAATATAAGCAATAATCAAAATGACATACTGAGCAACCTGCGTCCAAGTAATCCCCTTCATGCCTCCGAATGCAGCATAAAAGGCAATCAGAACGACACCGATCATGGTTCCAAGCTTTGCATCAATTTCAAAAAGACGGCCAATAACTACTCCGGAACCGGAAAGCTGGCCAATCGAATAGGTGAAGCTGATGATGATTGTACAAAGGGCTGCAATCACTCGTGCTGTGTGGCTGTCAAAGCGGTCACCGATGAATTCCGGAACCGTGTAGCGGCCATATTTCCGCAGCTGTGGTGCCAGCAGGAAGGTTAAGAGCAGGTATCCGCCCGTCCAGCCCATAATATAGGCAAGACCGTCATAACCCAGAAGCATGATCGTTCCTGCCATCCCGATAAAGGAAGCAGCACTCATCCAGTCAGCGCCAATCGCCATTCCATTGAAGATTGGCGGCACTCCGCGGCCGGCAACATAGAACTCAGAAGTTTCTTTGGCCTTATTGTAAACGGCTATGCCAATATACAAAGCAAATGTAGCTAAAATGATAGTTAATGAGACCAAAAACTGTGTATCCAAGAACATCCCCCTTTTTTTCGATCGATTTTTTTATGACGCCGCTTTTTTCTCTCTGTATAGCGGAAGCTTGAACAGCCGCTCATTTTTCGTTAATTAATGATCAAGAACTTTCCCTGAACTGATTTGTTCATTTTTGTTTTCATCTATTCCATATTTCCGATCAATTGCATCTCCCATTTTTGCATTAACAAACAGCAGAATGATAAACGTCAGTACAGCTCCCTGTGCGCCCATAAAGTAGTGGAAGGGGAATCCGTTAATGGTAATATCGCTTAATGGTTCTGCGAAAAAGACAACTCCAAAAGAGGCAAGAAAGCCAATAGCAAAATAAATGATCATATTCCGAGTCTTTTCGCGAAAATAACTGTCCGCTACTTTTTTATCGATTTTCTTCAAAAAACTCCACCCCCGTTAAAAATGATAAATTTGCAGATCAATTTTGATGAAAAGGTTGTATTGGTAGGGAATCACTCCTTAATTGGAATATGTACAGCTGAATCGCTGCTATTTTACCGGATCCATTATCCGGACCCGGACAAAACCATTACCTTAAACTGAAAATAAATTTGACTGTATCCATGAAAGGTGCTGGAACAAGAATGATTTGAACGAGGAAGTAAGCAAAGATTGATAGAAATGGGACTGCCAGGAAAATTGGCCTTTTCTTCCTTAAAGCAAGAAAGAGACAAATTCCTGTAATGATCATCATAGACAGTAACGGAAGCAATTGGTTTCCCCCTTTTTCGAAAGCGCTGTCATTTTTCCTCTTTGTGTTTATGCTTCAAGATGGGCGCTTGACGTGTTTTCTGATTTCATTTAATTTTAAGAAAATTCATACTTCATTATGTACAAAAATCATTTCCAGGTCAAGTACATGCTGGGAATATCTATAAATTTTTTTAAGGAATTAATCTATCCTTTGATATATAAGGGTTTTATTCAGTAAAAATGGATAGCGGGAACTTTAGGGTATTAGAGGAAAACACTATATTAATAATAGAAACTGCTAAAAAAAAGAGCCAATCCGGCTCCTTAGTCCAATTCTTTTATGATAAGCGTAATTGCTTCCAGCAGATCGGCATCTGACCAGCTTGCCATGCTTTTTTTACTGACAGCCGCCAGGGCATGGGATGCAGGTATGTGCACAAAACCCGCCGGTAATTCAGTGTTTGTCGATTTTAGCAGGTGAAGCACGGAATACATCACGTTGTTGCATAGATACGTCCCAGCTGTGTTTGAGATGGCTGCAGGATATCCCGCTTCCTTAAGTCTATTAACCATCCGCCGGATCGGCAGGGTGGAAAAATAGCCATCGGGACCATTTTCCTCTATCAGTTTGTCCTCAGGTGCGACTCCGCTATTATCCGGCTCGCCGTCCTGGCAATTGATCGCGATTCTCTCAGGAGTGATGGCTGTCCGTCCGGCAGCCAGCCCAAGAGAAATTACTGCATCAGGCTTTTTCCCGACCACTTCCTCTACTATTTTCTTAGGTGCAAGATTAAAATCAACCGGCAGCAGATGCCCCCTAATTTCATAATTTCCAACCGCTTTGCCATCCAGTGCATTCACAATCTTTTCTGTAGGATTGATCGAAAAATCCAGAAAAGGTTCAAAACCGGTTAACAGCAGCTTCTTCATGTCTTTCTCCCCCTATATAACACTTCGTTTTTCGAAATATTATACAGGATAATGACGAAATTGTCGAAAAAATACTGATTCGATAAAAATCGGGTGGTGCCTGTCAAAAGAAAAGCGGAAGCGCCTTGCCCCACGAAGGAACGCAGACTAAGAACGCCCCGTCCTGTGGCAACGTGCATGACCCCCAAAAGCTGTCGCTTTCGGTCGTGCGATTGTTTATGCTGACGAAGCCTTCATTGTCCTGGGGGCCTCACCTCGAGGGGGCAGGCGCTCCTCCTAAAAGCTAACGCTTTTAGTCCTGCGATGTTTATGCTCCCGAAGCGTCCCTTGTGGAGCTAGACATCACTCAAAAAAGAGCCTGCCATTTCGGCAGACTCTCTATGATTATGCGTCAGTTGATTCAGTTGCAGTGTCTTCTTCAACTTGGTCGTCAGTTTGACCTTCGTCTTCGGAAGTTCCAGCTGGGTCTTCTTCTGTATCAGCAGACTCGTCTTCTTCCGTATTTCCGGCATTTTCATCTGCAGATTCTTCAGCAGAACCTTCGTCTTCCGTATTGCCAGACTCTTCAGCGGACTTGTCCTCAGAAGGAGCAGCCTCATCGTTTTCTTCAGTTGCACCGCTGTTTTCCTCAGCGTCTGCTTTGTCAGCTGTGTCCAGCTCCTGTAAAGAGCTTAGCGGCTTATTGAAGAAATCAAGCGGATTGACCGGCGTTCCGTCTTTGCGGATTTCAAAGTGTACATGTACGCCTGCTTCTTCATTAAACAAGCTTTCGCCTGCCTTAGCAAGTACATCACCCTGTTCTACCTGGTCGCCAACCTCAACATTCATCTCTGTAACAGATTGATATTGTGTTACAATTCCTTTGTCATGCTCCACTTCAATGACATTGCCCAACAGTGAATCTTCTTCTACCTTGGTAACTTTTCCGCTTAATGCAGCAAGGACATCAAATGTTTCTCCATCCTTAGTGGCAATATCAATACCTGTGTTCGGATGGTATGTGTTATTGTAAAATACTAGAGCAGCTTCCTGTTCTTCAGCCTTGCCGTCATAGTCGTAGAATTGTTTTTGAATGACAGCTGAGTCTGGGTCTTTGACAGGCATTACGAAGTTTTCCATTGCGCGGTTAACTTCCAATGCTGGCTCGTCGTACTTTTTGCCGGTAATATCAGTGGCTTCGTAATCGTAGCTGTCAGTGTCTGTAGCGTTGTCGCTAGTCTGGTACCAAAGAACACCGGTTAGAATGATTGCTGCACTTGCAATGTAGATAGCTGGGAATGCCCACCGCTTTTTCATAAAGCGTTTAAAGCTGGAATCTTGAGAAGATCGTTTCTTTTCTTCCTCTCTCATTTATCATCACCTCAGCAATCAGTCTGAACAGATTGAGAGGATTATATACATTTCTCAAAAAAAATTTTTTGGGCTTATTTTTCGACAAACGTTTTAGGATTATGCATGATACTAGAAAAAAATTAAAAAGGAGTTACTAAGAATGGTTAAGTGGATAATACGTGTGCTGCCCTTCCTATATATGGCGCTAATTTGGATCCTGTCCAGCATGCCTGCTGATGCTGTGGTGGAGCTGCCGGATTTGGCGATGGACCGGTTTATTAAAGAATCTATGCATCTGATTGAGTTTGGTATTTTGTATGTTCTTCTTGTTCTGGCAGCGTTGACTGCAGTAAAGCTGACACCGGGAGTGAATATTCTTTTGGCTGTGTTTGCGTGCTTCTATGGTATTCTCGATGAGATCCACCAGTCATTTGTACCGTACCGGTCTGCTGCTGTGATTGACGCTGTTAAGGATATTACCGGTGTGGCGGTGTGCTGGTATTTTATCAGCAGGGCTCTTTTTTATGGGCGGTTTAAAAGGCTTGGTAAGCTTCTTGGTTTCTTTAATAGGGCAAAATGAAAGAGCTGATTCTCTATGAACCAGCTCTTTCGTTTATTTTTTAGCCGTTACTTTCGTCAGCAATTGGTCAGACGCCGCAATTTCCACTCCTTTATAATAGTGGGCAACGATTTCTTTGTAGTTCTTTCCTTCAGCTGCCATGCCATTTGCGCCGTATTGGCTCATGCCGACTCCATGGCCGTAGCCCTGTGTGTTGATAATGATATTGTCACCTTTGCGTTCCCAGGTAAAGTCTGTTGATTTCAGGCCCAGTTTCTCTCTGATGTCTTTTCCGCTGACTACTTTCCCGTTAATATCCACTTTTGAAACCCGCTGGCCGGCTGTTCGCTCAGTCACTGTGCCAATGGTGCTGTCATTTGGAAGCTTCACGCCCAATTTCCTTTCAAAATCCTGTACAGTGAATACCTCTCTGCCGTTAAACTTAGGAGACTCCAGGTCCCATTTGCTTTCTACACTCTTTAAATAAGGAACGGAATTTGGCCAGATGGCTTCGGAATTTTCGGTGAAGCCATTGCTTGTTGAAAAAAAGGAAGCTGTTATCGGTGAGCCGTCGAAGGTGAGGATCTGGCCTCTTGTTGAGTTTACGGCATCTTCAACCTTTTGAATTTTCCATTTGTAGTCAGGTCCCCAAATTTGCTTAAGTTCACTTTCACTTTTATAAACCTGGTGGGTTACGGTATCATACACTAATGCCCCTTCAGGAAGTTCCACGCTATCTTTGTTCATCATTTGTTTCACAATAAAAGTTCTTGCCGCCAATGCCTGCGCCTTTAAAGCTTCTTCTTCAAACTCGGCCGGCATTTCCGATGCTACCACTCCGACAATATAGTCTTCAAGCGGTACCGTCTCCAGCTTTTTCTGTGCAAGGCGGTAGACCCCTACCTCTATGGCTGGCCCTTGAGGAATTTCTGCCGCTGTCTCTTTCTTGGCATCAGTCTTAAGCTCCTCACCAAGCTTCCCGCTGACATTCCCTTCTGTAAAAGGAATCACAAGCAGGGAGGGAACGATGAGCGTGACGGCAAACAACAGTGCGGCTAGTACGATGAAAGGTTTGAATTTTGTCATGTTTTAAGCCTCCATAGCAAATAAATAATTCGAACTCAATTCATGTTTATGGCTATGGACAAGCTAATATGACAATAGATTAATATTTGCTTCTGAAGCCAGGGAAAAGGGGTAAACCTGCTGGGAAATTAAACGTTTTTGAATTTATTACGTAACAAAAATTTTTTTCTTCCTAGAAGCAGTGGATTTCCAGCTATTTTAACATCGAAGTCCTATGTCTTTTCCATTTGTGTGCGGATAGGGCAAATTTGTGTGCGGATAAGTTTTTTTATGTGCGGTTAGGCCTGATTTATGTGCGGAAACTAGATTGATTGAGCGCTCGATCGAAAAATAGCATATCAAAAACCGCAGAATCGATTTGTCAGTCCTCTGACAGCTCGATTCTGCGGTTTCAGTTTGAAATGCGCGCAAGGCGACTATTTTGACGACTCTAAGGAAGCCGCCTTGATTGGCATTACTTATGCGTTCATGTCAGAAACAAGACCATTATTAACAGGTGTTTCTTCCACTTCTGTCACACGCTCAATATCTGCTCCCAGTCCGGCAAGCTTTTCATGGAAGTCCACGTATCCGCGGTCAAGATGCTTCAGCTCTGTTACGCGTGTTACGCCATCTGCCACCAATCCAGTAAGGATCAAGGCTGCAGCTGCACGAAGATCTGTCGCAGCTACTTCTGCTCCCTGCAGATTGCTTGGTCCGTTCATGATCACAGAACGGCCTTCAATTTTAACATCGGCGTTCATGCGGCGGAATTCCTCCACATGCATGAAACGGTTTTCGAATACAGTTTCCGTAATCACACTTGTACCCTGAGCGTGAAGCAATAGGGCCATCATTTGTGATTGCATGTCTGTCGGGAAGCCAGGATGAGGCATTGTTTTAATATCAACTGCCTTCAACTTGTCTGGACCCAGTACACGGATGCCTTCAGCTTCTTCAATGAAGGTAACACCCATTTCTTCCATTTTAGCGATTAATGAAGCAGAATGCTCAAGTACAGCACCCTTTACAAGAACGTCTCCGCCTGTAATAGCAGCTGCCACCATGAATGTGCCTGCTTCAATGCGGTCAGGAATGATGTTGTGCTCTGCACCGAACAGTACGTCCACACCTTCAATGCGGATCGTGCCCGTTCCTGCTCCTTTAACTTTGGCACCCATTTTATTAAGGAAGTTAGCCAGGTCCACAATTTCAGGTTCCTTTGCTACGTTTTCCAAAACCGTTGTGCCTTTAGCTAATGTTGCAGCCATCATAATGTTTTCCGTAGCACCAACGCTAGGGAAATCGAGATATATTTTTGCTCCGTGCAAGCGGCCTTCAGGTGCTTCCGCTTCAATAAAGCCATTACCAACCTTTACTTTTGCACCCATCGCTTCAAAGCCTTTTAAATGCTGATCGATTGGGCGGGAACCGATTGCGCAGCCCCCTGGCAATGCCACACGGGCACGGCCATTTCTTGCTAATAAAGATCCCATGACTAAAACTGAAGCACGCATTTTGCGTACATATTCAAATGGTGCTTCTACCTTCAACTCTCGAGATGCATTTACTGTTACTGTATTATTTTCAAACTCCACTTCGGCGTTTAAATAGCGTAATACTTCATTAATAGTATATACATCGGAGAGTGTTGGGACATCACGAATTACGCTTTTGCCATCACTTGCTAACAGTGTTGCGGCGATAACCGGTAAAACAGCGTTTTTTGCTCCTTCAACTTTGACAGTACCGCTTAACCTATTTCCGCCGCGGACGATGATTTTATCCAAAGTGTATTCCCCTCCGCGTCCAATTTCTCTATATTAATATTCAATCGTTATGATGGGTGTGCCAATAACTATGTTTGTCTTGGCGCCCATTCCATTTGTCCGTAATCCAAGCTGCATGTTCATTTCATTGCCATTTGTCTCAATGAATTCACCAAAAAGCGGCGAATTTGCTGATGCTGAAATAAATTGGTCTTCTTTTAGTGCTTCTATTTCTGTCGCATCAAAAGCGTCCAGTAGTTGATTTGCAGTATCAGGCAAAGACTTATTAATCTTATCATTGAATTCGCCTTGGATACAAGAGAAAATTGTGGCATTTCCTCGAAAAATGTCAGAAATCTTACTATTTAGTTCTGCAGCCAGTTTGCTCTGTTCTTGTTTCCAACCCTGACCTTTGGCCTCATAAATCACATACGTCTGAACTTGACCTTTTGTGGGGGTTGATAAAATTTTTACTGCTTCTGACTGAGCATCTGTTTGCTTAATAATAGCTTTTGCTGCCCACGATTTTTCTGTTTTTTGAAAGCTCCATTTCCAATCAGGATATTTTGACTGCAATTCACTTGTGAATGCTTTTACTTCCTGAAGGTTTTGGGTTTCCATTTTTTCTCTCGCATGCAAAGTCCAATCTTTGATTAAAATATTCTCGCCCTGTAAAATCGAGGCCATCGTTAACAGGTCAAGCTCCCCTTTGGCTACAGTCGTCTTATTCCCAATGTTTATCATCATGAAACCAATAATGGCAATAATAGATAATGTAATGAATGATTTTTTCATCTGAAACTCCTCCCCTTAGTACCATTGTTACCAAGGATAGAGTGAGCATACTTGGGAATTGTCGTCACTTTTTGACAAACTGAAAAGGCAGCAAAACACTATTAATTTCGATGCTTTTTTACCTTTCTATGCATACTTTGCAAATCATTTCACAAGATAGTATGTATGCAGGAAAACAAGCAACAAAAAAGATTTTACTCAATAATTGTCTAATTGAAAACATGTATGAAGACCTATATTTATAAAAAATTGACCGGTTTTACATCACATAAAGAAACGTGATGTTCTGCAGTATAAGCGGAAGCTGCTGGGACCATAAAAGATAATCGAGAAAGAAGTTGCTGACGGCAGATCCAATTACAATTGAAAGCAGAACATACAAAACACGTGCCTGAAAAACATGATTCGCCCGCAAAAGGGTTTCAAACCGCAATGCCTGAAGCGCCCACCAGGCCAGCGCAATAAACACCAGATGAGACATAATGCTGATGAGTGCCTGCTGCCCAAATCCTGATATCATCTACTTCCCTCCTTTAATTCATTGCCACTTCGCTTACCTGCTTTGTGTGCTACAATACCATTTGACGTTTATACTATCAGGTAAGTTTCATGAATAGCTGTTTTTTGAAAATTAAGTTTCTTTGTTTTTCGCAGTTTATAAGTCCATTATATCGAATTGTCGAATAAACCCGAAGTCTAAACCATGGCAAACAAAAAAGAAGGGGAGATTTCCCCCTCCTATTTATACCCCTTTTGTCCCTTTTTTCGTAACAGCTTTTTAAAACCCCCATTTTAAAAAGCTTTTTATTGAAAGAAATCAGTAAACTGATTGAAATTGCCCTGCAGGAAGTCAAATGCAATATTTGGTGCAATTCCAAACAGGATGGTGGCTGCCAAGCTGATGCCGATAACAGCTGTTAATGCAGCCGGGATTTTAACCTTTCCTGTATCGGCTGCAGGCCTGAAGAACATTTGCACCATGACACCGAAATAGTAGAAATATGAAACGACTGTTGTCGCAATCATAATTGATACCAATACATAATGGCCTTCATTTGGCACTAAGGCACCCATGAAAATATTCAGTTTGCCAATAAACCCGGCTGTCCCCGGAATACCTGCAAGTGACAGCAGGAAGATAGCCATTGCGATGGCCAGGAGCGGTGCGCGGCGGTAAAGCCCGGCAAATTGGCTGATATCTTCTGAACCAGATTTATGTGTCACATGCTGGATAACCGCGAAAGCGCCAAGGTTCATGAATAAGTAAGCACCGAGGTAAAACCAGAGCGTATCGAACATGAATAGTGACATGCTCGCAATCACAACCAGCAGGTAACCCGCCTGAGCGATGCTGGAATAGGCAAACAAACGCTTGATATTCCGCTGTCTAAGCGCAATCAAGTTCCCAATAATCATCGTGGCTCCTGCCAGGAAGGCAATGTAATCCTGAAGAGCCAGGATCATCGGAAGCCCCTGTACATCACCGGATGGCGCATTCGCAAAGATTGAAAACAGAATGCGGATAACAATGATGAATCCGGCTGTTTTGGAAACTACGCTTAAAAAAGCTGTTACAGGCATAGGTGCACCCTGGTAAACATCCGGCGCCCACATATGGAATGGCGCTGTAGCCAATTTAAAAGAAAGTCCCACCACGATCATAAAGAATGCAAGGCCTAACAGGTATATATGCTGTTCATTATAGATGGATGTCAAAAATCCGGACATTTCCTTTAAGTTCGTAGTTCCCGTTAAACCGTATACATAACTCATTCCGAACAAGGTGATCGCTGTGGCAATACTGCCGTTGATCACATATTTCATGGCCGATTCGTTTGAATGCAGATTTCTTTTTCTCATGCCTGCCAGAATGTAGGACGAAATGGAAAGAAGCTCAAGTCCCACAAACAGGGTAATTAAATCTCCGCTTGAAGACATGATCATTGCCCCAAGCAATGCAGCCATGAACAGATAGAAAAACTCCCCCCTGAATTCTTCCAATCCTTCATTCGGCTCATAGCCAATGGCAATCAGCAGTACCATAGCAGATCCGATTAAGAGCAGTAGCTTGAAAGCTTTTGCAAAGGAATCAAGCCTGAACGTATCAAATAAAATGGATTCCGGACTATGCCCGATAAGGCCCAGTAAGGAAACGAGAGCTGCGAGTATTCCGGCAAAGCCGACCCAGCCGAGAATTTTCCGGCTTTGGGATTTCGGCATAAACAAATCCATTAGTGAAAGAGCGGTCGCAACACCAAGGATGATGAACTCCGGCGTCATTATGCCCCATTCATAAGATAATAATGTTTCGAGATCCATCCTTCATCACCCTCCTATCCCAAGCATGATCGTTTCAAGTGTCGATGTCAGCGGTTCGCTCAGCACACTTGGATAAACACCAATCAGGACAATTAAGCCGACTAAGACCAGGACAGGCACGAACTCAAACTTTTTCATATCCGTTATGCCGGCAAAGTCCCGATGCGCTTTGCCGTATGTGATACCCAGTACCGCTCGAAGCAGGTAAACAGCTGTCATAATGATACCGATTGTACCGACTGCAGCGAGAATCGGCATTTCTTTAAACAGGCCAAGGAAGGCCATAAATTCACTCACAAACCCTGACATGCCAGGAAGGCCAAGGGAGGCCATTGCCCCTGCAAGAAGGAAGCCTGCCGTAATCGGCATCCCTTTTGCCAAACCACCGAGATTTTGAATATTGGAGGTTTGAAAGCGTTCATAAAAGACACCTACTAGGAAGAATAATAGTGCTGCGATTAAACCGTGAGAAACCACTTGGAAAATCGCCCCCTGTATTCCTGCCTCATTTAATGCTCCTAATCCGATTAAAACGATTCCCATGTGGGAAATAGAAGAGTAGGCAAGCACCATTTTAAAATCGGTCTGAATAAACGCCAGAAACGCTCCATACAATAAATTCACGACTCCAAGCACAGCCAGCCATACAGCAAGGCTTTGGAATTGCTCAGGAAATATTCCCATTCCGAAGCGGATTAAACCGAATGCCCCTATTTTCAAAAGTACTCCGGCATGCAGCATGACGATTGATGGCGGAGCTTGTACGTGGACCCGCACCATCCAGCTGTGCAGCGGGAAAATCGGAAGCTTCACACCAAATGCAATTAAAAGCGCAATCAGCATGCCCATTTTCATATTTTCAGAGATTGGCGCAACAAGCTGCGGATTATCCGCGTTCATGGCGGCCATCAAAGCATCAATATTGGCAGTGCCAGTACGGGCAAACAGCACCATAATGACGATCAGCAGCACAGCAGATCCAAGTCCGTTATAGATCAGGAAGCTGTATGCGGCATTTTCTTTTTCATAGTAACCCCATTTCCCGATCAGGAAGAAGGTCGGAATTAATGTGATTTCAAAGAAAATAAAGAAAAGTATCAGGTTTTCAGCGGCAAATACACCCAGCATGCCGACTTCAAGCAGCAGAAACAGCATGAAGTAACCCTTCCATTCTTTTTTAATATGAATAGAAGCAATCGCTGCAAGTGTAGAAAGTACAGCTGTCAGAACAATCATGATCAGGGAGAATCCATCCAGCCCCAATTCATAATCTATGGAAAAAAGATTTCCAAGCTGACCTGAATCGCCAAACTGAATCCAGCTTACTTTTTCATTCAGCTGTTCCAAGCCTGAACCTGCCCGGTATTGGAAATAGGCGATCAGCGACAATACAAGCGCAGGAAGCGTAGCCAGGAAGCCAACTGTCTTGATCAATGATTCCTGCGTTCTCGGCAGGAAAGATAATACTAAAATACCAAGCAGCGGGGAGAAAACTAAAATGGATAAAAAATAAGCTACGTTCATTTTAAGTACCCCCCTGTAAACGCATAGATGACGACTAAAATAGCCAGGCCGACAAATGCCACTGTTCCATAAGTCTGAATCTGGCCATTATGGAATTTAGAACCAAGCTTTCCGAGTGCAGATGTGATTCCAGTTACACTCTTTACAAGGCCCTCAACCAGGAATACTTCCAGGAAGCGCAGGAATGAGCTAATGAATTTTGCCCCATTCACTACGGTCAGCGAATAGAATTCATCGATATAGTATTTATTGTACAGAACGTTGTATGAAAGCGGCATTCTGCTTGTAAGCCAGTCACGTGAAAGCGAGCGTTTGCCGTACATTAGCCAGGCAAGGAAAATTCCAAGCAGGGAAACAGCTGTTGCAACAATCATTATCCATGCTGGCCCTTCAATATGGCCATGGCCCAAAGCATGGTTATCTTCCACGAGCCAATCACCGAGAAATGTGCCAAACCACGGTGTATTCACATATCCAGCCACAACAGCCAGCACCCCAAGAACTGCCATTGGCAGCGTCATGACACTTGGTGATTCGTGGACATTTTTCATATCGGTTCTTGCTTCACCAGCGAAAACCATAAAGAACAGGCGGAACATATAAAATGCCGTAAAGAATGCGGCAATTACCGCAAGCCAGAACAGCACCGTGTTCCCGTGTGCCCAGGCAGCGATTAATATCTCATCTTTACTGAAGAACCCTGAAAATAACGGCACTCCGCTGATCGCCAGTGTTCCGATCAGGAATAGAGGGCCGGTTACGCGCAGCTTTTTCCATAAACCGCCCATATGTTCAATGTTCTGTGTATGAACGGCATGGATGACACTTCCGGCTGCAAGGAACAGCAAAGCCTTGAAGAAGGCGTGTGTCATTAAGTGGAACACACCGGCTACATATCCGGCAGAACCCAGCGCCAGCATCATATAGCCGAGCTGGCTGACGGTTGAATAAGCAAGCACCCGCTTAATATCCTTTTGAACCAGGCCGATGCTTGCGGCAAAGATAGCTGTGAACGCGCCAATTACAGCAACGGTCATCAGTGCTGTTTCACTTTCTGCAAACAGCGGGAACAGCGCGGCCACTAAATACACACCTGCCGCTACCATTGTCGCCGCATGGATTAATGCGGAGACCGGCGTTGGACCTTCCATTGCATCCGGAAGCCAGGTGTGCAGCGGGAACTGGCCTGATTTGCCGACAGCCCCTACAAAAATAAGAATCGCTGTTAACGTAATCATCGTGCTTGAAATGGCACCCGCTTCAACTGCTGCAAAAATCTCATCATACTCAAAGCTGCCAGCCTGCCAGAATAATAGAATCATTCCGATCAAAAGGCCGACGTCTCCAATACGAGTCATGATAAATGCCTTTTTAGCTGCAGCCTTTGCTTCCTCTTTGTAAAAATAGAAACCGATCAGCAGGAAGGAACCAAGTCCGACAAGCTCCCAGAAGAAATACGTCTGAAGCAGATTAGGCGAGATGACAAGGCCTAGCATAGCAAATGTAAATAACCCTAAATAGGCATAGAAAACAGGAAAACGGTCATCCCCCTGCATATAGCCTTTCGAATACGTATGTACCAGGAAACTGACAAGTGATACAATCACCAGCATCAGTGCATTTAACTGATTAACTTCAAAACCCGCTGTTAACTGAACATCCCCTATAGTCAGCCAAACGCCTTCTGCTTTATAAGTTGGTGCCGAAAACCGGTCAAATAGCACCAATAAGGAATAGACAAGCGATGCCAGGGTAAACAGAATCCCGATATAAGCACTCGCTTCTTTTAGCCGTTTGCCGAATAAAATAAGGAACAAAAACGATAAAAGCGGGAAAAGCGGTATGATCCATGCATTCTCCATCATTATCACAATCCCCTTTTTTGAACACACCCCATAGCACGGCGTGCCAGATTGGGACCTTATGAACAGGTCCTTTAAGGCGGGAGCCACTTATGGCCGCCTTTTCAATTCTCTATTCTCAGCCAGTCCGGCTGCATTTTTCATAGTGTCTTTAGTGCTTCATGGCATCCATTTCATCAATGTTAACGCTCTTTTTGTTACGGTAAAGTGAAATCAGGATTGCTATACCTACTGCCACTTCTGCTGCGGCAACCGCAATGACAAATAGCGTAAAAATCTGTCCGGTAATGGACGGTGTGATGCCAAATTTGCTGAATGCTACAAGATTAATATTAACCGCATTCAGCATCAATTCGATTGAGATCAGGACAATCACAGTATTGCGCTTAGTCAAAGCACCATACAGACCGATGCAGAAGAGGATTAAAGCCAATGCCAGGTAAGCTTGAACGGGAACTGTACTCATTCCTTTTCTGCCTCCTTTTCATCGTCTTTTTTAGCCAGAACAATGGAACCAATCAAAGCGACCAATAATAGGACCGATGTTACTTCAAACGGAATAATAAATTTTGAGTAAAGCTCAATTCCGATTTGCTCTGTGTTATTGACATGAAGGTCATTCGGCGCTGACGGCAAATCAAGGTTATAAATTCCGATGTAGACCGCGAAAGCAAAGCCAAGAACCCCCACGAATACTAACAGCTTACGCCAGCGGCCGGTTTTGGGCTCGCTTGTGTCGTTATGGCGCGTCAGCATGATTCCAAACAGCATGATGATGGTAATCGCTCCAGAGTAAATCAAGATTTGGACCGCAGCCAGGAATTCAGCTGAAAGCAGCACGTAAATTCCGGCGATGCTTACAAATGTAAATACAAGAGCGACAACCATATGCACGACTTTGGTAAGGTTCAATAAAAGCACGCCGCCGATGACCGCAACTAAAGCTAGAGACATAAACGCTAAAAACTCACCTGAAAACGTCATGCTTTATTCACCTTCCGTATATTTTCATCATTTTCATCGAGCCATTCAAGGTTTTTAAACAGCTCATCACGACTATATTCCGCCAGTTCAAAATTATTGGTCATGATAATCGCTTCGGTTGGGCACACCTCTGTACACAAGTCACAAAGGATACAAATTTCGAAGTTGATATCATAGGTATCAATGATTTTCCCCTTTTTAGCAGGGTCCGGATGTTTTTTCCCTGTCAGCTCGATACAATCGGTTGGACAAATATTTGCACACTGATTGCAGACAATGCATTTTTCAGGGTAAAACTTTTGAATTCCCCTGAACCGGTCCGGAAGCGGAAGCGGCTCATTCGGGTAGTCATAGGTTACCTTTTTGCGTGTCAGGTTTTTAAGGGTATACGATAATCCTTTCGCTAAACCAAGCATGTTTTTCACCCCTTGTTAAGAAATGATGCGCCTTGCCCACCCCCGACAAGCACAAGACGAGCCTCACCGAAAGGCGTTCTTTGCCTTTTGGGAGGATTGGCTTGTGACCTCGAGGGGGTAGGCGCTGTAGCTAGACAATTCTCGAAGTTATGAGGCTGTTCCTTAATTAAAATATATTCAGCCACTCTTTCAGCAAAGCTGTTAAGAAAATATTCGCAAGTGCTACCGGCAGCAGAACCTTCCAGCCAAATTCCATGAGCTGGTCTGCACGGAGGCGCGGAAATGTAACACGAAACCAGACTAAAACAAAGATTACAGCCGTAAACTTAAGCGCAAACCAGACTGCACCCGGAATGAACTCCAGGAACGGCAGCGGAAGCCACCCGCCAAGGAATAATACGGTTGTCAATGAAGCCATGGCAAAGAAATATACATATTCCGCAAGCATGAAGAACGCCCAGCGGAAGCCGGAATATTCAACATGGAAACCGGCGACCAGCTCTGATTCCGCTTCAGGCAAGTCAAATGGTACACGGTTCAGCTCCGCTGTGGAAGCAATAAGGAATACGATGAAAGCAATAGGCTGCCAAATAATGAACCAGCCATTTTTTTGCGCTTCAACGATTTCATTCAGGTTTAGACTGCCTGTTAAAAGGATAATCCCTAATACAGACATAACGAGTGGAATCTCATAAGAAATCATCTGGGCAGCCGCGCGCATTCCGCCAAGCAATGCATATTTATTATTGGAAGCCCATGCTCCGGTAACAATACCGACTGTTGTCAGTCCGGAAATGGCGATGTAATACAGCAATCCAACTCCAATATCAGCAAACTGTAATTTGTCTGTAAATGGAATTGTCGCCAGAACCATGAATGCCGGTGCAAACGCAATAACCGGTGCAAGAATAAACAACGGCCTGTCTGCAAGATTAGGAATGGTGTCTTCTTTTAAAAGAAGCTTTAATACGTCCGCAACGGTCTGCAGCAGCCCCCATCGTCCGCCGACCTGATTCGGCCCATGGCGCAGCTGCATAAACCCCATAACTTTACGCTCAGCCAGAATGGCGTAAGTAACAAATCCTAAAACGACTAATAGTAAAACGGTGGCAAGCAAGAAGAAAATACCGAAATTCAGCAGACCTGCTTCGGAATGGAGAAGTTCTTCTACCATTAACCGTCCACCTCCCCGAGGACAATATCAATTGCCCCTAAAATAGCAATCAAGTTCGCAATGTTTTCGCCTTCAAGCAATTTTGGGAGAATTTGAAGATTATAGAATGATGGCCTCCGGAATTTCATCCGGTATGGTTCCTTCTTTCCATCACTCGCGATATAGCAGCCGATTTCTCCCCGCGGAGATTCAATTCTGACAAACGCTTCCCCTTTTGGCGCTTTGATGATTTTTGGCACTTTCGCCAGAATATCACCTTCTGCCGGGAATTGCTCCACCGCTTGTTCAAGGATCTTTAGGGATTCTTCAATTTCCTGCATACGCACATGATACCGGGCCCACGCATCCCCGCCATCCTGAACAGCCACATCGAATTCGAAACGGTCATAGATGGAGTATGGCTCATCTTTGCGGAGGTCCCATTTCACGCCTGTGCAGCGGAGATTTGCACCGCTCAGCGAGTAGTTTAAAGCATCCTCTTTCGTATACTTTCCTACCCCTTTGACACGGTTCATGAATATTTCATTTCCGGTTACCAGCTGGTGGTAGCCTTTGAGCTGTTCACGCATATATGGAACAAACTCTCTTACTTTATCAATCCAGCCTTCAGGAGCATCCCATTTTACACCGCCGACACGCATATAGTTAAACGTTAAGCGGCCTCCGGATATCTCATTCAGCATATTGATAATCATTTCACGCTCTCTGAATGCATAAAGGAATGGGCTTGTTGCCCCAATATCCAGTAAATATGTACCCCACCATACGAGATGGCTGGCAATCCGGCCAAGCTCCATCGTGATTATCCTCAGATATTCGGCCCGATCCGGAATTTTCAAATCCATCATCGTTTCAACTGCATGGACAAGGATATAATTATTCGTCATGGCGGCAAGATAGTCCATTCGGTCTGTATAAGGAATAATTTGCGTATACTGCAGGTTTTCAGCCAATTTCTCCGTTCCGCGGTGCAAGTAGCCGATGACCGGTTTCGCCTCTTTGATGATCTCACCGTCAATTTTCAGAACAAGGCGAAAAACACCGTGGGTACTTGGATGCTGAGGTCCAACATTCAATAGCATTTCTTCTGTTCGCAGCATTGGTTACACCTCCACATCGTACGGTTCATAGTCTTTTCGCAGCGGATGCCCAATCCAGTCTTCCCCCAGCATAATCCGGTATAAGTTAGGGTGTCCTTTGAATTTGATTCCCAGCAAATCATATGTCTCACATTCCGGCCAATTGGCTCCTGCCCATAACGGCTGCAGTGAATCAATTACCGGCTCATCACGGTCGATTTTAACCTTCAGTGCAACAGATTGGCGGTTTTTGTATGAGTATAAGTGAGCATACACTTCCATGTGGGTCTCAAAATCGGAGCCATGAAGCTCTGATAAATAATCAAAGCCAAGCTGTTCATTATATTTCAGGAATTCTGCCAATTTAAAATATGATTCAGCTCTGGCAACCAAAGTCGGCACTTCCTTGGAGAGATTATTAATATAGTACTCTTCAAGAACATCAGATCCCAGGTTTTTTTCAATTACCTTTACATATTTATCAAGGTAAGGCTGATTAGCAGATGGAGCTTTTTCTTCTGCTGGTTCAGCGTCAGCCTTGCTTCCGGCAGCTTTAGCCTTCGCGGCGGCAGCGGCCGCGGCCTTTGCTTTCGCTGCTGCGATTGCCTTGGCCTTTTCATCATCAGCTGATCCGTCAGCTTTGCCTGCTGCGGCTAATTTTGCTTTGGCTGCGGCGGCGGCTTTTGCCTTTGCGGCTGCAATCGCTTTTGCTTTTTCATCGTCCCCGCCTGCTTGTTTTGCTTGAGCTGCTGCTCTCGCCTTTGCAGCTGCGGCGGCTTTTGCTTTGGCGGCTGCGGCGGCCTTTTGCTTCGCCAGATCCATATCTTCCGCTGGAGCTTCTGCTTCTCCCTGCTCTTTCGCTTTCATTTTAGCCAATGCGGCGGCCTTTGCTTTCGCTACTGCGGCGGCTTTTTGCTTCGCCAGATCCATGTCTTCGGCAGGCGTTTCTTCCTTTGTTTCTACCTGCTCTTTCGCTTTCATTTTAGCCAGGGCGGCTGCCTTTGCCTTCGCGGCTGCAGCGGCTTTTTGCTTCGCCAGATCCATGTCTTCGGCAGGCGTTTCTTCCTTAATTTCTA